>JAISNF010000398.1 GCA_031276415.1 Planctomycetaceae bacterium | reverse complement strand
TATGTTGCCCCTTCAGGGCGTAGGAAAATATCAATCAATCTTCTGGAATAGATTGTGGGAACTTCTAAAAACATTATTTTAAAAAATCACATCCTTAAAAATAAGGACTTATAAATATTTTTCGTCTAAAAAAAGTAGTTTTTAGAAGTTGCCTTGTGAGATTATGAAAATAAACAGTTACAATGCATTGTGTCTCTACTAAAATTTTCTTTATGATAACTTGTTAAACGAATCTCCGTGAACGGTTACCAAAAAAATTATCTGCGGCTATCAGCGTAATCTGCGGACAAATTTTTTCTATGTTCCTCTGTGGTTAAATAAGTTCTCGGTGATTTCGTCAAAATCTATTGATTTTGTTCAAAAATGCAAACCGAATTGTCAAATGTGTGAGAAATATAAACTCTATCTGTTATAAACTTCGTCTATTTTATTGTTTCGTATTCTCAAAAACCAATCTACGGTTATCAGCGTTTTCTGCGGACAATTCTTTAATTATTCTGTGTTATTTGCGGACTTGTTTCTTTTTTTTCTGAATCGTCAACATCTTGTAAAGATTGGCTATTCGATTTATATTTATCGGGTTCCTTAATTTGATGTATCTATTTAATTGATATTAATTGATAATGTCTCCTCAATCATTTAAGTCACGGGAAATTCTTAATCGACCATTGCGTCTTCTGTTGATTGGGAGTAGCGTGTTTCTTTTTATGTTTTTTGTTTGGTCAACAATGGAAGCACGAAAAACTGCTTGTAATCGGGTAGTTGATTGGTTGCCCGACGGAACCGCCGAACTTGAAACATTTTATCATCGTTATTATCGGCATTTTTCGGAAGGGGAACTCTTAATGGTTTCATGGGCGGGATGTGATGTGGACGATGAACGTTTGGATTTAGCGGCTGCTCAATTAGTTACACCATTGGAAGATAATCGTCCTGCATATTTTGAACGTATTTTGACGACACGTTCTTTGTTTCAGGAATTATCAAACGGATTGTTGGAACAAGAATTGCAACCGGCGGAAATCCGGTCACGCCTTAACGGTTGGTTGATCGGGCGCAATGGAAAAGATGCCTGTCTGATTGCGTTAATTTCCAAAACAGGAACAAATCATCGGGCAGATGCAATTGAAACGGTTTTTGTAACCGTCGAAAAAATAACCGGTTTACCGCGTTCTGAAATTTATGTTGCCGGTCCGAGTATTGACAGTGTGGCAATTGACAAAATTTCGGAAAAGGCACAAAAAACATTGTTACCGTTTTTTTTATTGTTTTGTTTAATTTTGCTTTTCTGTTGTTTGCGCAATTTTGTTGCGGCGTTGATTGTTTTTATTGTAGCGCAAATGAATGAAGAACTTGGCGGCACACTTCTTTATTGGACGGGGGCGCATGTTGATTCGATTTCCATGTTGATTTCTTCACTCATTTATGTTTTAACTATTTCGGGCGGGGTTCATCTTATCAATTATTATCGTGAAACTCTTCATGAAGTTCCATTGGGCGAGGAGAAAAATGTTCCGTGGTTGACGGTGAAAAAGGCGGCGTTGCCGTGTACGCTTGCAGTTGTTACGACAATATTGGGAATGGGATCGCTTACGGTGAGCAAGATGGTTCCGATTCGGACATTCGGGATTTACGCTTCAATTACTCTTGCGTTGGGAACACTTTGGCTGTTTGTTTTCATAACAAGTGTTCTCCAGCAATATCCGATTCGGGCTTGGTATCGGACGAGCAGTTCGGAAAACGATGTTTCGCAAACATTGGGAAAACGCGGTTGGGAATATTTGGGGTTATTGATTTTCCGTTTCCGCATTATTATTACAATAGTTGCGTTTCTTCTCATGTTTGGTCTTGCTTTCGGGGTGAAAAATTTACGAACAACGGTAACATTTCATGGTTTACTTCCTGATTCGGCAAAAGTTATTCAAGATTATAATGAACTTGAAAACAAGATTGGCGGTTTAATTCCGATTGAAGTTGTCGTTCACATTCCTGATGCGGACAATAATTCTGTAACATTGCTTGATCAATTATATTTGTTGAAATCGTTACGGGAAAATCTTAATGAAACGGAGGGGGTGGATGTCATTGTTTCGGTATTAAATTTTTTGCCTGATCTTCCTTCGCAAACGGGGCGTCGCATGGTTGAATCGGCACAGCGTGCTGCGATGACCGGAATCTTAAACCGGCATCAAGATCGGTTACGTGAAATTCGTTTTTTTAATCGGACAGACCAACACAAGGACGATTCACCCGGCACTTATTGGCGGTTAAGTCTTCGGATTTCTTCACAGGCGAAGATTGATTATGCTGTTTTGATTGATGACATTCGGAATCGTTTGGAATTAGTTCGGGCGCAAGAATTTTTTTCAAAAATAACCGGCATACAATTTGATGTAACAGGGGGAGTACCTTTAGTTCATCGTGCTCAGGAGCAACTTCTTCGTGATTTGATTGACAGTTTTGTTACGGCATTTGGTCTTATTGCGTTGACGATGGTTGTGATGTTACGGGGGGTGATCAGGGGTTTGTTAGCGATGGTTCCGAATATTTTTCCGTGTGTGGTTGTGTTTGGCATGTTGGGGTTATTGGATATTCCGATTGACATGGGATCAATGATGACGGCGAGTGTGGCGATGGGAATTTCTGTTGACGGAACGTTACATTTTTTAACATGGTTCAACATTGGTTTGAAACAAGGATTGGAACGTCATCAATCTGTGTTTTTTGCTTATCGTCGATGTGCGACGGCGTTATTACAAACGACGATTATTTGTGGTTTGGGGATGCTTCTATTTGGTTTGAGTGATTTTGTACCGGTATCACGTTTTGCGGTTTTGCTATGTTTGCTCTTGATTGTATCACTAATCGGCGACATTATTGTTCTTCCGGCGATTCTGTTTGGTTCACTTGGTCGATTCTTCGACCTGAAAAAACATTGAACAACCTTTTTTATTTAACCACCGAGAACACAGAGTTCACAGAAAAAAAAAATTAAAAAATCATCTACGATTATTTGCGGACAATCATCTGCGGACGATTTACATTTGATACATTGATACAATTGCAAAAAAAAAGAAAAGGATATAAAATATTACTTCAATCGGAGAATCCGGTAGAGGAACCGGAAATAATGTTTTTATCTAACATTTTTACCGAATGTTTTATCTTCGATTTTTGATTCACTTTTGACTTTGGAAAAACCCATGCGAACATTTTTAACTTTAACCATTTTTTTCAGTTTAACCTTAACTATTATGGCACAAGACATTGTTCTTCCGGCTCCGCAACGCTCAGGCGGTAAACCGCTTTTCGACGCTATCAATGAACGGCAGTCAATTAAAAACCCCGCCGATACTCCTATTGATCTGCAAACTCTTTCCGATTTACTTTGGGCGGCTTACGGTTTCAACCGTGAAGATCGCCGCGTTGTTCCCACGCCTCTGAATAAACAAGAACTTTCCGTGTACGTCGTACTCAAAGAATGCGTTTATCTGTATGACGCCAAAATCAACAAATTATTCGAAAAAGTAAAAGGCGATCACCGAACAGTTGCCGGAACACAGGATTATGTTTTTGTTGCGCCGGTTAATTTTTTGTACGTTGTGGACAAGTCAAAAGAAACCGGAACCGGAGCCTATATTTCCTGTGGTTGCGCTGCACAAGATGTTTATCTTGTTTCCGCGTCAAAAGGACTCGCCTGTGCCGTGCGAACCGGTATCGACAAAGACGCCATTAGTAAATTACTGAAACTCGACGCCCAACATGAAGCCATCGCCGGTCAAACAATCGGTAACAAAAAATAAAATCCTATTTTATTTTTAACCACAGAGAACACAGAAAAAAAGAATTGCCCGCAGATGACGCTGATGATCGCAGATTATTTTTTGATAATATGAAACAACAAAATATACAAAAATTTTTAACTTTATTTTATGAACATTTTTTGTCTTTCTATTGACGGTTTGCACAGCGGAATGATTGGTGCTTACGGGAATACATGGATTCAAACACCAACATTGGATAGATTGGCGAGTCAATCGGTTTTGTTTGATCGTTGTTATGCGGAAACACTGGATTTGCCGGCGATTTTCGATTCTCTTTGGCAATTTCAGCAACAAAAAAGACGAACCATTTTAGTAACGGATGATAACGATATTTTTTTCCACGCCAAAGCCAACGAATTTGATAAACGGTATCGTTTGAAACCGTTTGAAGATTCGGAACCGGTTCAGTCATTGGAAGAAACGCAATTTTTTACGAGTTTTGCTGCGGCGTTGGATTTATTTCGGGAACAAAAACAATCCGCAAAACCATGTATTCTCTGGGCACATTTACAAGGTTTTCGTGGTCGTTGGGATTTTCCGATGTCTTATCGTGAAACACATCGCGGAGAGGAAGACCCGTTGCCTTACGACGGTGTTGAAATTCCGTACATAAAAACGCCGTATGTAAAACCGTATCCGAAACAACAAAACCGGATTGCAACAACAATTGACCCTGATAAACTCCAATCGGTTATGGAAACTTATAGCGGCGGAATGACGGTTCTTGATCATTCGCTTGCCGGTTTGCTGGATTCGCTTGAAAAGGGCGAACTTGGTGATGATACGTTATTTCTGTTGTTTTCCACGCGCGGTTTTTCGTTGGGCGAACACCGCAGGATTGGAGCCGATAATTATTTGTACGGTGAAAATATTCAGTTGCCGCTTTTTGTTCGGTTTCCGGACGAATTTGGGGCAACAGTTCGTATTCCGGCGTTGTTTGGATTAAGCGATTTGGCTGATTTTTTGAATACTGTATCAGATAATAAATCACCGTTTTTCAATCTTATTCAGGAAAAAACGGAAATGATTCACGAGAGATTATTGATTACGGGCAAAAGAGATTCTGCTATTGTAACACCGAATTGGTTTTACCGGAAAGTGTCTGAAGGTTATATGAAGGAAGGATATATCGAGTTGTACGTTAAACCGGATGATCGTTGGGAAACTAATAATGTTGCAGACCGTTGCCCGGAAATTATTGAAGAATTAACTCCCTACTTTGAAATGTAACAGTTTATGCCAAATTAAAAAATCCGATTGAGGAGAATCACGAGGATATTTTTCCATGTTGTGTATTTGTCCTATTTTCTCTAACCCTTGTGTTGTTCGAGTTAATTTATTTTTTGGTGAAATTCTTTGAGGAAAGTTGACCTTTTACGATTTCTCTGCCGATAATAAAAGTAGTTTTTATTCTGGCAAACGGAATTGTTTGGCAGTTGTAGTCAGGTACTCTCGTTAAAGATTTTATCGAAAAAAAGAGTTTTGATAAAATTTCGATAGTTGCAGAACACTCATCAGGGAGGATGAAAGGTTATGGCTGTAGCACAGTGGACACCCGAAGAAACGGCTAAACTGTGGGAAGAATTTATCCAAGATCGATCCAATCAAAAACTTCGTAATATTCTTATTGAACGTTACATGCCGTTGGTAAGATACCATGGGGAACGAGTTGGTTCACGTCTTCCGGACGAAGTAGAATTAGATGATTTGATTTCGGCGGGAATTTTTGGATTAATGGACGCAATTGACGCTTTCGACTTAAAACGCGGTGTTAAATTCGAAACGTATTGTGTTCCGCGAATCAGGGGAGCGATGCTTGATGAGTTACGAAATATGGATTGGGTTCCGCGTTTGGTGCGTTCACGTGCCCGTAAACTCATGGAAGCGAGCAAAAAACTTTCCGATAAACTCGGTCGTCAACCCTCTCATGATGAATTAGCAGGCGAGTTGAACCTCTCTCCTTCCGAATTGGAACGGATGATGTTTGATGCCAACGCTGTTAATCTTGTCAGTTTGAACAAAAAATGGTTCGAAACGGACGGTTCCAAAGATATTAGTGAGATTGATCTTGTTGAAGATCAAAAAGGCGAAGACCCGACAACCCGTATTCAAAAAACAGACTTGATGCGGCTTGTTACAAAAGGTCTTAGCCGTAACGAGCGGCTCATTATTATTCTTTATTATTATGAGGAAATGACAATGAAAGAAGTTGGTATGACTCTTGATTTGAGTGAAAGTCGGGTCAGCCAAATGCACAGCAGTATTGTTGAACGTTTACAGATGCAACTCGAAGAACGACGTCCTGAATTTGCAACGTAAATGTTATTAAAACATGCTGAATATTATTAGATATGAAAATTTTCAGCGTGTTGTTTCCGAAAAATATTGTTGTAAATTTACTTGATAAACAATGTTTAAACACCGTTTGGATTCGATGGTAAACACGATTCCGATACAATTACAATTACTTCATGGCAACCAACATTGAAGATTTTGTTAAACGTATTACCCGGATAAATCGGAAATTTACGTTTATTTTTACGGAAGATTTCTTCGACATTATGGGGAAAACCACTGTTCGGACAGATCGGTTCCGTGATATTCGCAACACTTTCCGGTATGTCAATCACCGGAAAGGTACGAATGCGGATTTACATGTTGCGGACGGAAATGTTCTTTTTGATGTTGAAGTGGTTGTTGTGGACAAGGGTTTTTCTTGTTTTGTTACATCATTTAGTGAACTGGTCAATGTTCCTTTTAGTGATCAGGCGATCATTTATGGTTTGGGGAATGATCAGATTGATGCACAGAAAGCAAAATTTCAGGTCGAATCTTTTTTGGCGGAAAAACGCAATTCATCGATTTCGACGCTCAATATGCTTGCCGAGCGTCGAAAACGCCAACTTATTCTGGTTGTTGAAAACCACGCCGATCTGAAACGTCCAAGTTTGGAACCTATTCGCAAATTACGCAGTCAACTTTGTACGGTTCTTGTTAATCCCGAAAAAGGTCCCATTGTTGATTGTCAGGTGAGCAAACTTTTTCAGGAAGGAAACAGCAGTTCACTTTCGACATTGCTCAACATGTTTTGTGTTTATTACAGTTAATAATAGGTACTTCTAAAAACTCAAATTTACTTTTTAAAACCACAGAGAACACAGAGAGGAAGTTTTAATTTTATTTCTAATTGGAAATAATAAAGGGAAATTCTAAAAATCTATTTTTTAGACACACAAAAAAATATATATTTACCAGTCTTTATTTTTAAGGATGCGATTTTTAAAATAATGTTTTTAGAAGTTCCCTAATTGTAATAATTGTTTAGATCATTTCATTGGCGAATTCTTTTTTGAGGAGTTGTAAACCTTGTTCGCCTTGGGCGTTGTCAACCGTGATGGAAATATTGCGTTCGCTGGTGGAAATGACATTGACGTTAATTCCGCCGTCGGCAAGTGTTTTGAACATCCGGTACGCTAAACCCGTGTGAGACCGCAACCCCGTACCGCGAACCGATAAAATCGCAACAGTCGGATTGTACAACGGTTTATCGCTTTTCCATTCGTCGGCAAGTTTTTTCGTAACTTCAATCGCCGTATCCAGCATTGTTCGCGGAATCGTGTACGTAATAATTGCCTTTCCGTTGCGCCCGCAACTCTGAACAATCATGTCAACCACAATTCCGGCTTCCGCAATTCGTTCAAACATTTCCGCCGCAATCCCCGGTTTGTCCGGCACATCGGGCATGGTAATCCGTGCTTGCGTTTGGTCAAGATGAATGTCCTCAATCAAAATGTCTTCCATACCGGAAAGCCGTTCCACATCTAAATCGGATTTTAACAGTTTTGCCGGCTTCAACGGTAATTCTGACGAATTAAGTTGCGAATTAAGTTGTGAAGGCGTTTTTTCCAGTTGGAACACCGAATGAACTTCGCGAAGTGTTTCGAGCGCATCTTCCCAAGAAACAAGCGTGGAAATTTTAATTTCACTGGTGGTAATCATGCTGATATTGATCATTTTCCGCGATATAGCCCGAAACATTTTTTCCGCAACACCGCCTTGTTTTTCCATTCCAAGTCCTACGACAGATATTTTCGCAACATTTTCCTGATAATCAACATGTTCCGCTCCGATCTCTTCCGAAACAGTTTTCAACACGTCAAGAGTTGCGGTTAAATCGTTGCCGGGAACAGTAAACGAAATATCGGTTCGCCCTTCTTGTCCGATATTCTGAACAATCATATCGGTTGCGATTTTGGCTTCGGCGATACGTGCAAAAAGCCGCATTGCGTTTCCGGGTTTATCGGGAACTCCAACCAATGTTAATCTTGCTTCATTTTTGGCAATTGCCGCACCGGCAACCGCTGTATTACTTTCCGGTGTTGCAACAATTAGCGAACCGGACGTGTCGCTAAAACTGCTCCGAACATGAACCGTAACACCAAATTTCTTGGCAAATTCAATTGACCGGCTGTGCATAACACCGGCACCAAGACTTGCCAACTCAAGCATTTCGTCATAACTAATTTGCGTAACTTTCCGTGCTTCCGCTAAAAGTCGCGGATCGGTTGTGTACACGCCGTCCACGTCGGTGTAAATTTCACATTCATCCGCGCCAAGAGCCGCCGCCAACGCAACCGCCGAAGTATCACTCCCGCCGCGTCCCAATGTGGTAATATTACCTTCATCGTCAATTCCCTGAAAACCTGCCGCAATAACGATTTTTCCGGCGTTAAGAGCCTTCCTCATGCTGTCGGTTGAAATGGAACGGATACGTGCTTTGGTGTGTGAACTATCGGTTTTGATACCAATTTGGGCTCCGGTCATACTAACCGCTTTGTAACCAAGCGATTCTAAGGCGATTGCCATAAGAGCAATTGTAACTTGTTCACCGGAAGACATGAGCATATCCATTTCGCGGTGAGAAGGGCGGTTTGTAATTTCTTTTGCAAGCGAAACAAGATGATCGGTTGTTTTGCCCATTGCACTGACAACAACAACAACCTGATTTCCTGCTTGTGCCGCACGAATTGCTTTACGTGCGGCTCCAAGAATTTTGTGAGTATCGGCAACACTGGTTCCACCAAATTTTTGAACAATAAGCGGCATTGTATAATTTGAATTGTAAGGTTTTAAGAGTTAAAAACAAAAGTTAAAAACAAAAAAACAAAAAGTCGGCAACAAAAACAATAAGAGTAAAAGAATACCAGATTGCCCCAAATTGACAAGCCCCAGATTAGTTGAGAGTTGATAGTGGAGAGTGGAGAGT
>JAISNF010000331.1 GCA_031276415.1 Planctomycetaceae bacterium | reverse complement strand
ACTCTGTATTCTCTGTGGTTAAATAAAAAACGGTTGTTAGAAGTTACCTTAATTTGTTTACAATGGAAATCAAAAAAAGTAAACAACGATAAGTAACAAACCTTTCGCTAAAAAGTTCTCTAACTTACAGTTACGTCAGTACATTCGTCAATAGTGATTATTGATTGGCGGAAATATATCATCACCATTATCAATTATGAAATTACGAATTATTCGGGTAGATTTACCGTTAAAACATGTTTTTGAAACATCGCAACGTTCGATAAGTGTTGTTCGTACTATTCTTGTTGAATTGGAACAAGACGGTTTACGCGGTCACGGCGAGGCTTATGAAGATCGGTTATACAACGCCAATATCGAAGATATGGTCGATTTACTCGAAGAATGCCGCGAAATTGTAGAACATTATGCGTTAGCCGATCCGGTGGCGTTTTGGCGGACTCTTCAACCGATTCTCCAAAAAAATACGTTTGCTCAAAGTGCGATTGATTGTGCTGCCTGCGACCTTTGGGGCAAAATGAAAAATAAACCGCTATGGAAAATCTGGGGACTTTCAACCAAGCAAGTTCCCGATTCCAGTTATTGTATTGGTTTGGATTCTTTTGAACGTATCTCTGACCGTATGGCGGAAAATCCCGATTGGGCAATTTATCGCCTTAAACTTGGTTGTAAAAGCGATTTGCAGATTCTCCAGATGCTTCGGGAAAAAACAAAGGCTCCGTTTCATGTGGACGTCAATGGCGGTTGGACAGTTGAAACGGCAATCAAAAGATTGGATGCGTTGCAACAATTCGGTGTTGAACTTCTCGAACAACCGTTGTCGGCGGATGATTTTACCGGAATGGCACGGCTAAAAAAGGAAATGAAAAAACGAAATTATTCGATTCCGATTATCGCCGACGAATCATGGAAAACAGAAACCGATATTGAACATTGTGCCGAACTGTTTGACGGAATCAATCTCAAATTGGTAAAATGCGGCGGTTTAATTCCTGCGCGTCAACTTATTGCCAAAGTTAAACATCTCGGTTTGAAACTGACCAGTGCGAACACCATCGAATCAACAGTTGGTGCCTCCGCCATCAGTCAACTTGCTCCTTTACTGGATTATATTTCTGTTGACGGACCGCTTCTCATCGAAAAAAAAGTCGGCAATGGAATTCGCACCGAAAAAGGAAAACTCGTTTATCCCAATGAAAACGGAACCGGTGTTCGTGTACCGTTTCGGTAATGGTAACCTCCAATAACCGACTTTTTATTTAACCACAGACTCCGCTGATTGTTTTTAAATTTGTCCGCAGATTACGCAGATGGACGCAGATGATTTTTTTTGTTTTATATTTTAAAAATCATCTGCGCTCATCAGCGAAATCTGCGGACATCTTTTTTCTGTGTTCTCTGTGGTTAAATAAAGAAGCGGTTATTAGAATTTCTCTCATTTTGAATTATCCGATGGCTGAAAAATAAGACGGTTAGCGGTTCACCACAACAAAACCCTCAATCTCAACAAGCAATTCCGGACGGCAAACATCCGCAATTGTGTACAATATCGGAATATTTTTAAGCCGTTTGTCGCAAACACTTTTTATGATTGCTAATTCATTGGGACGCTTGACATAAACCCGAGCACACTTCAAATGGCTAAGATCAGAAACAAATCCCGAAATACCATGCTTTTCAAGATTTTTGCCGTCAATTAACGCTGCAATATTATCTAAGGTTTGTTCGGTTTGTTTTTCAGGGTTTTCGGGAAAACGGCTTTCCGATTCCGTGATACTCGCCGTGCCGGAAACAAAAATAAAACAAGAATTTGGGATTGCCAAAGCCATCGCTCTTGAAAACTTTGGACTTTGCGGACTATAAACGGCTCCGTAATCGAATGCGGAAGTTTGGTTCGGATTTTCCAGAGGAACCGCCGTAAAATCCTTGCGGTTCGCCGAAACCGCAATCGCCCCAATCACCACATCCACATCATCAGCACCAATACCCGTACTTGCCGGATAAACCCCGCCACAATACCCCAGCGGTAAATAATCCTTGAGAAATTCAACTCCCTTGAAAAAATCTGTTCTGGCTCGGTTGAGTTCTTTGTAACGTTGCGTTTTTCCTTCCGGCAAAACAAGATGACCTTGATAAATCCATGTCCGAACAATTTGCCCTAAACAAAATCCATTCTGTTCCAGTTGACGCCCAAGCCGTTGAAACGCAGCCAATGACCGCTCGTAAGCCCCGATAGATAAATGATCCGGTCGTACATCACCGATAAAAAACCAACGCAAATCATCAAATTCCGTTGTTATAACAAAACCGGGTTGCGGCGATTCCACAGAAATAGGAATTGATTTAGAATTTCCGCCGGTAATTGCCCAGAGTTCAAGACCGGCAACAACACCACTTGCCGGCGGTTGCGGAATAAATGTAAATGCACAAGAATATTTTGGGAAAAATTCCGAAAAAATTTGGCGGACAAGTTCTTTTTTTCCAATATCCGCTAAAAAAAAATGTCCCATCAATGCGGTATTTTCGCCGAAATGTTCCCGATGCAAAACCGTTTGGCAAGATTTGAACAGGCTGTGAATTTGGCGTGACCAATCGGAAGTTGTTTCACCGTGTCCTTGTGTGTTATCTTCGCTGCAAAGATAATTTTCTTCCGGCTCGGCGACAAGAAACATCTGTCGTGAAGTCCCAAACGGAACTACTGAATAAGAAACACCATGTTCAATTATTTTACGCATTTTTAATTAAATTCTTGAAAACGGAGGGAAAAATTATTTTTAATCGGCTTAGTTTACTGATTCCTGCCAAAAAAATCAAGCGATATTTTTTTGCCTTGTTCATTCTAAATCCGAAAACTTCGCAACCCAAAAACTTAGCAATAACGCCAAATGATTTTATTGAGAATTAGTGGCATATTTACAGGAAATTGTTGTTCGGATATACTTTGGTAGATTTACTTTAATAATGGTTGTTGCTATCGTTTACAGGGAATTGTTATTCTCATTTACTTTTTTGGTTGAAAACCAATACCGTAATTTCGCTATCCTTTACAGGGGAATTGTTGTTCAGATATACTAATACATTGTAATTACAATGCCCTCAACAATTATAGTATGGCAAAATTACAAACTCTTAACTTTTTACCTTTTATTTTATCGCTAAAAAATGGACAACAATAAATTGGACACCAATAAACTCGAAACGCTTTGGGCTCCATGGCGTATGGCGTATATTACGGAAAATGAAACGACAAAATTTGAAACAGTTACAGTTGGTCCCAATGCCGATCCTAATTGTTTTATTTGTCAGGGTGTTTTTGACGAGCAGCATGACCAACAACGCTTTATCGTCAGACGAACAGAATTTACAATAACTGTTTTAAATCGTTTTCCGTACAACAATGGACATCTTTTAGTAGCACCGCGTTGCCATTGCGGACGGCTTGACGGTTTAACCGAAATGGAAAAACTTGAATTGATCAGAGAAATCGATCACTGGACAAAAATTTTAGAACAAAAAATGAATCCTGACGGTTTCAATATTGGGTTAAATCTCGGTCATTCTGCCGGTGCGGGTTTACCCGGACATTTACATTGGCACATTGTCCCACGTTGGAACGGCGATACTAATTTTGTAACCACGATCAATTCTACAAAAGTTATTCCTCAATCATTACAAGCCCTTTGGGAAATACTCACCTGCGAAACATAAATTCGTTTGTTTTGGTGTTGACAGATGACAGATTTAACGGGGCATGTATAATCGCGAACAATTAATTTCTGAATTTTTATTTTAAATTTTGGAGACCAAATTACATTTTAAAAAATAAATTGCCCGAATTTTTGTTCAGGTGTTAAAAAAATCGAGTACGTCAACAATATTATGGTCGCTTAGACGAACGGTAATTTTCTACATGACAACCGGATTTTTCGGGTAGAAAATTACTTGGATCAATAGAGTTGCGTGTCTCCCGTTAAGGGAGCGTTGCGTGTTAATTCTATGGGTATAATTCAGCATTACATTGAAATATGTAATGCACCACTTTCGTTGGTGGGAATAAACCTATCTACAAAGCGTGTCGCTCCTATCTAGTAGCGATATTCTGTTGCCGTTTCTCGGCGTTGCGTTTGTTTCCCACTTTGTAACAAAAACAGATTATTTGTTATGTAATCTGTAAAATTTTAATATCTCTATTTTATAAGGAGAACAAAAAATTTAATGACTGTATCGGATTTTTTAGATGTCGCTACTAAATAAATTGGTTTAGTTGTGATATAATGTTATTGATATTGGTTGTTCATTTCACATGATTACAAATTTTGTTCACAAGACTTTACTCAAAATATATTGTTCCCGATTAGGTTTAATCGGTAAAACAGAACAATAATATTTGTATGTAACTTCATTTAACTTTAATGTAACTTTTACCTTTAACCGAATCGTTTTGCGATTCCTCCAATTATTATGACAAAAAAATTGTTGCTGATTCTGTTTGTGTTGTTTAGTGCCGTTTCGCTTCAGGCGCAGACGGTTTCGTTGTCCTCCTTGCTGGACGAAATGGTTGACCGTGATTCTGTAACACGGTTTCCTGATCCGGCGTTTGTGTGTGTTCAGGCAAGTTCCTATGACCGTGCCGCAAAAAGTCCCGCCGAAAATTGGTTTGCCAACGGCGATACTTCGCAGTTTTTCCGCGAAGAAACAAACGGCAACCGCAAAGAATGGGTTCTCATGGACGCTGACGGTCCCGGAGCAATTGTTCGGTTTTGGATTACTGCGCCGCATTACAAAACAAAGTTCCGCGTTTATTTCGACAATAATTCAACTCCGGCAATCGAAGCCAATATTGGTGATTTGATCGGCGGTGAATTTTTAGTTGGTGCTCCGTTTTCCGAAGAAACCGCACGCGGACGGAATCTTTATTTGCCGATTCCGTATGCGAAACATTGCAAAATTACTGTTGACGATATGCCGACGCAAGGCAATCTGTATTATCAGATCAATTATCGCAACTACACCAAAGAAGCGTCTGTTGAAACGTTTTCGCTCGAAAATCTTAAATCACTTAAAGATAAAATCGAAACGGTAAAACAAACACTTTTATCGTCCGGTAATGAACTCATCGGTCTTTCGCCGGCAACATCGTATTCTGAATTTATTGTTCCGAAAGGCGGAACACCTTTGACAATTGCCGGTAAGAATATTGTTTCAGATGCAAACCGCCGAAACCGGAGATTGTTACGGACATTGTCGGCAACCGCTAAAAATAAGGTCAATGGCGGAGTGTTACGGCAAATTGTTTTCAAAGTCGATACCGGCGACACCAATAAAACCGACAATTCTGAAACTGTAAATACAAAACTTGTTCAGGCGTTACGAAGTACGGTTTTGTCTATTAAGTTTGACGGCAAAGAAACGGTTTGGGTTCCGCTTGGTGATTTCTTTGGAGATGGCGTTGGAATCAATCCGTACAAAAGTTGGTATAGTCGTGTCGAAAAAGACGGAAGACTTATTTCGCTTTGGCAAATGCCGTTTCAAAAAACAATGGATGTTTCACTTATTAATTACGGAACGGAAAATGTTAAAATAACGTTAATTTCTTTGGAGACAGATCAATACGATTGGAATGAGCGGTCAATGTATTTTCACGCCGATTGGCGTCAACAGCGTCAGATTGAAACACTTGCCGGCAAGGGAACGATTGATTGGAATTACGTTAAACTCAATGGCAAGGGAGTTTTTGTTGGTGACGTATTGAGTGTTGTGAACCGTGATTCGGCGTGGTGGGGTGAAGGCGATGAAAAGATTTATGTTGACGGCGAATCATTTCCGTCACATTTCGGTACAGGAACCGAAGATTATTACGGATACGCTTGGTGTACGCCGAAATTTTTTGAATCGCCGTTTCATTTTCAACCGCGTGCCGAAGGTCCGAAAAATTACGGTAACACAACAAACGGTCGTGTCCGGCTTCTTGATACAATTCCGTTCGCGACGGATTTTCGTTTCGATATGGAAATTTGGCATTGGAAGAAAACAAAAATTGATTATTCGGTTGTTACGTTTTGGTACGGTTTTGAATCGACAACTGTAACTGATTTCCAATCGCGTCCGGTACAAATTGCGGAAGTTCAGGCTCCGGTTGCGTATCAAACGCCGGTATTTCTGGACTTTCAGGGTTTTCGTATTGAAAAACTGCCAACCGGTGGAACGTTACAATTACAGGGAATGGAACATTTCAAAGGTGGAAAATGGGACAACAACGATCAACTCTGGTGGACTGGAGCAAAAACCGGCGATAAATTGGAGTTGTTGCTTGATGTGGAAAAAGACGGCAACTACAAACTTGTTGCGGAATTGACGAAGGCAAAAGATTATGGAATTGTTCAATTCCATTTCGGCAACAAAAAAATCGGTCAACCGGTTGATCTTTACAATTCCGAAGTGATTCCGACAGGGGAATTGGAACTTCCTGTTGTTATTGAATTGAAGGCGGGGCGTTATCCGGTTGTCGTTGAAATTATCGGCAAAAACGATAACGCCGAACCAAAATATATGGTTGGTATTGATCGTTTAATGCTTGTTCCGATAAAATAAAACTTTTTAAAATAAAGTTATACTCATTACACTTGAGAATTCGGTTTTTTTTTTTTTGATACGATTACAAAATACACTGGATTTTTAATGGTGAAACATATTTCTTGTATTCCTATAAAACCGAATTCTCAAGTATAATGAGTATAACTCAATAACTTTCTAGGCTTGCGTGTGGAAACAAGTGTAACCGACATATCATCCGTCCGAACTCCGTGATTAACCGCATAAAAACGACTATAAACATGTGTCTTGTCGTAATCTTCAATGGAAATATAATCATGAGGACTTTTGTATTCTATAACATTATACTTACGAAAAATGCGGGCAATATTTTTCTTAATCTCAATATCTTCATTTTTTTTAATGATAAGAAC
>JAISNF010000273.1 GCA_031276415.1 Planctomycetaceae bacterium | reverse complement strand
AACATCTGACGAATAAAACGATCAAAAATGTTGCCCGATTTTTTTGAACGCCTTGCGGGTTGGTGAGAATTTTGATGTGTCATAATAATAAGAATTAGGTAAAACTAATTGATGATAATGTTTACGGTTCTTTTCGGATAAACAGTTGTCCCAGCATTTCCCAGCCGTTGTCATAACGGAAATTGGAATGGCGGGCGGTTTCTTCATTATAACTTGGAGCGGAAGCGGTTGAAGGTGTTATATCACTTCCCGCCAGGAGCCAGGGAACATAATCTGAAGTATGTGTTTTAATGGCGGCAGGAGTCGGATGATCCGGTGAAATAAACAACCGCCAATCTCCATGCGATTTCAACGCCTCAAGAATCGGCGGAACAACTTGAGCATCAATATCTTCCAATGCTTTTATCTTTTTTTCAACACTTCCCTCATGTCCGGCTTCATCAGTGGCTTCAATATGAACGCACACCAGATCATGAGTTTTGAGTGTTTCGGCGGCATAATTTCCTTTGGCGGCAAAATCCGTGTCAATATATCCGGTAATTCCGGGAACATCAATAATCTCCCAACCAATTAACGACGCAATTCCACGCAATAAATCAACCGCAGTAATCATCGCTCCGCGAATTGGCGTTGAAGAAAACTGATTCGTAAACAAAGGAAGTTGCGGTTTTTGCCCAATTCCCCAGAGCCAGATTTGTGTTGCCGGAAGTTTTCCCGTTTCAATTCGTTGCCGATTTACCGGATGATTTTCGAAAATCCGGCGGCTGGCGTCCATCAGGTTGCGAAGAAACAAACTTCCGTCACCGGACGGCAAAACAGAATTAATTTGTTGATCGGTATAATCGTGCGGCGGATAGGTTTGGGTGTTTGCCGACAACGGAACACGATCCCGTGCGACAACAAGATTTCGGTAACTAACACCGGAATAAAACTGAAGTCCGACAGTTGAAACCGGAGCAATTTCGTCATTCAATACGGCAATAAGTATTTTTGCTTCGCTGGACGAAATATGTCCGGCGGTGAAACTTTTCATGATGTCGTTTTCGATGGTTACGAGATTACATCGAATTGCCCAATCTTCCGGTTGAAGTTCGATACCTTGAGCAACGGCTTCGAGCGGGGCGCGTCCGGTGTAATATTGCAACGGGTTGTAACCCAAAAGCCCAAGAGTTGCCACATCAGAACCCGGCGGCATTCCGGCGGGAACATTTTGATTACGTCCGATTATTCCTGTTTTTGCCAAAGCGTCAAGATTGGGAGTTTGTGCTGCTTGCATTGGAGTTTGCCCGTTGAGCGATTCAACCGCCCAATCCGCACAACCATCTGGAATAATAATTGCGTATTTCATAATTGATCTATGGTAACTTTTAATAACTGCCCTTTTATTTAAGCACAGATTATTTAACCACAAAGAACACAGAGAAGAAAATTTTAATTTTATAAAGTTATTTTAGATCAAAAGTCAACTATTAAATAACGTTTTGATTCCAATTAAAAAAAATCCTCTGTGCTCCTCTGTGTCCTCTGTGGTTAATAAAAATATATTTGTGGTTTTTAGAAGTTCCCTTATTTTGATTCATCATCTTCATCTTCGGCAAATCGTTTTCGGATACTGACGAATTGATCTTCGCGTGCCAGGAAGCATTCGACGACATCGGGGTCGAAATGTTTGCCGCAACCTTCGAGAATGACGGATTTTGCGGAATCGTGGGTGAAGGCTTGTTTGTACACTCGTTTGGAGATTAAAGCGTCATAAACATCGGCTAAAGCAATAATTCGTCCGCAAAGTGGAATTTGTTCTTCTTTCAAGCCGTTGGGATAACCGGTTCCGTCATATTTTTCGTGGTGTGTTGCGGCAATATCGCGTGCCATTTTGAGAAAGGAAACACCTGGAAATTTACCGAGAGCGGCATCAAGTGTTTGGGCGGCGATAGTGGTGTGAGTTTTCATTATTTCAAATTCATGGGGGTCGAGTCTTCCGGGTTTTAGGAGGACGGAGTCGGGGATTCCTACTTTTCCAATATCGTGAAGCGGGCTGGTTTGGAACATTAAACGGATAAATTCGGGATCAATTACTTCTTGATATTTTTCGAGGGTAGCCATTTGTTGGGACAATGCCCGGCAATAATATTGAACACGTTCTAGGTGGGCGCCGGTATCGACATCGCGTGATTCGGCGAGTTTTGCGAGAGCGAAAATGGCGACATCGCGGGTTTCGAGTGAAAGAATCCGTTCTCCTGCCCGAAGACGCGCCAGGACTTCATCGGGTTTGTAGGGTTTAGCGATGAAGTCGTCTGCTCCGGCGGAGAGTCCTTGAACCATTTCGTCTAGAGCACCGTGTGAGGTGAGGAGCAGAAAATAAACATAGCCGGTAAATTCTTCTGCGCGAACAGCGCGGCAAAATTCAAGACCGTTCATTATTGGCATTTCCCAATCGGAGATAACCATACGGCAAGGACTTCCTTCGAGGATTTTCAAACCTTCTTTTCCATTCATGGCGGTTAAAACTTCATAACCGGCTGCTGTCAAAAGTCCTTTCAATGCCGTTAAGGCGAGTTGGCTGTCGTCAACAATCAATACTTGCATAGTTTTAAGAGTTTTTGAATTTTGCTGTTCCGTTTAATAATCGGTTATTGTGTAATGTTTAGCGATAATAAAAAGAGTGTTTTCTTAAAATATCGGATTACACAACTTTATTTTATATTAAAATCTTAATCATTGAGCATTATACTTTTTTTGAACACGAAGGCAACGCTCCCTGCAAGATTTATTAAATTTATCTGGGATTATTTACCGGATTGGGCGATTAGTTAGCCCGAAGTTCCGAGTCTGATTTTTGTTAAAT
>JAISNF010000262.1 GCA_031276415.1 Planctomycetaceae bacterium | reverse complement strand
ACTATTGAGGGTGATAAAAAACTAAAGACATGGTCGGCGAATCCGTTACGAGATGAATTAGGGCGGTTATTGGAAGTAGCACGTCCTGCCTCTAGCGGTACGGAAACATATAGTTACGTTATTGATGTATTTCCGACATTTGTAGTATATGCGGTACGTGATAAAGGTATAACTACGGAATATCGACGGAGTTACACAATAAATAAAGAAAGTGCGGTTGTACTTGGGGATGATGTGGAAGAGGTTGCTGTTGAGACGAAGTACACTACAAAAGATGGCACTGTACTTAATGCGTCATCGTTATCGATTCCCGCAATGACAGGAGCAGAAACGAATACTACGGCTAAGCCGAAGGTGTGGTCATTTAACACGATTCGTACAGAATTGGATCGTTTAGTTAGTGAAACGTTGGCAGCCGGTTTAAAAGATAAAGATGAGTACAAACCGTATGCGAGTATTATTGATGTTTTTCCCAATCCGTTATTTTTTATTTACACGGTTTTTACGGGCAACGGTAGTGAATCGTTTTATCAGTCGTATTCTATTGATGGTGATACAATAACATTGGGCAATGATCGTATTCAGATTTCTATTGAAACGAAATATACAATGCCGGATGGTGTTGTTTTGAACACATCGTCAAATGCTGCATCAGTGAAACAAAATGTTCCTGTTAATGATTTTCGCAAAGAGGGTGATAAAAACACGCAGGAAACGGAAGAGTCCCGTCGTCGGATTGAGGAGTTACGAAAACATGTTTTAGATTTGACCACGCAGTTATATGAAATTACGGGTAGGGATAAAAAAGGAAATGTATTATCGCAATCGGATTGGCAAAAAGTCAAAAAGATTCAAGAGGTTTTAGACAAAGCCAAAGCATTTGTTGTTAAGGAGATGGCGAGTGTGCGTGGGGTTGCCCCAGTGAGACATGATGAACTTATGAAATCGACCAAAGACGAATTGTTAGAAATGGCGAGAGCACTTGTGGCACTTCGTGCGCATTATCGTGAACAATTACAAAAAGTTAGTTAAAATTTTCATTTCATTTTTAATAATTTTCCTATCAGGAAAGGAACAATAATTATGCCAAACAATAATTTAGCAGACATTTCAACATTTGAATCAATTCAATCGGAGCAACACAATCGAACAAGTATCAATTCGATGTCGGTGTTTAATGATATTTCAGATGCGAAAAAGGCGGCGGATCGGGTTAGTAAAGCGGTGCAGCAAGAAGCCGCAGCGCGTGCGGAATCGGATAAAGCGGTAGAGGCGTTGACTGATGTGTTGCGCCGTGAACATAAAAGAATTTCAGACATAACGGATGTTGCTGCGAAGGAAAAAGAAAAACAACAATTAAAATCAATTGTTTCGGCAATGAAAGTACCGGACGTTTATGATTCGATGTTTTTTGTTAGAGGCGTTGAGGCTATAAAATAACAAAAATATCTTAGTAATGATTGCCGACATTAGTATATTTGAACAATTACAAGACAAAGCCCATTATTTGATGGGCTTTGTTTTTGTTTAATGCAATGTTTAGAGTTGAAAGAGATTTTATTACATATTGGTTTTGGTGTTTTGTAAAAGTTTTTGAAGGAGATTATTATGGAAGATAAAGCGAAGGGTGAATTAGATTATCACGATACAGTAATGTTAAATAAAATGCGTGTGTTGGATTTATTTAATGTATTAAAAACTGCGATAAGGGATGGTATTCGTGATGTTTTATCGCCGATGCAATTTAAGATGAAACCGATGTCTGATAAAACTTTGACGTTTGTATTTCGTTGGGTTCCTTCGCAAGAGTTACCGGAAACACGTATGAATTGTTTTTGCGGTTCACATTGTATTGGTATGGTTACGTTTTATAGCGGACAAAATATGGCGGAAGCGATACTGTTTCTTCATGCGGAATTATCGGAAAAGGATTCGCGTTATCACGGATATACTCATAAACATTTTGATACGATGGAAAATGCGCAATCTTGGGTAGTTGATGCTGCAACGAATTTTTTTAATGATTTTGAATTTAACATTGGTGAAGTGATTTCTGATTCGGTTTTACCTGATCTGGTTTTGTCGGATTCTGACATAGTTGTTGCAAAAAGCGAAGCCCTTTCGGAGTTGCCTGACACTGATTCAGAGACTTTTGCAAAACATCTCGAAAACGAAATCTCTTATTATCGCTACGTTTGCATTGACGATTATATTCGTCAAGTTGTTCCGGTGATTTTAGAGAAAGAATTAGTTCGTCAGATACCATGTAGTGTATGTGGTTTAGGATGTTCTCTACATCAGAGTTAAATAATGAATCGTTATACTGTGAATCGTTCTGTTTAACTTTTTAGGAAGGAACCCAATTATGCCAAACAATAATTTAGCGAATATTTCAATATTTGAAAATCTTCAGAATCAAGCGAATAGATCAATGGGTTTTGATTCGGCGATGTCTGTATTTAATGCAACATTTAGAGTTGAGGATAAAAAGAAAGCGGAAGCAAACAAGCAAAATGTTGAGGACTGGAAAAAGAAATTTATTGAAGATGAACAATATTTGATAAAAACAAAAGCAGAGTTTAAAAAGAAAAAGGCGGAATTTGAAAAATTGGAAAAAGTAGGACAAGTGCCCCGTAAAATTATGTTTGATTATACTGATATTCGCACTAAACGAATTTATTGTCGTAATAGATTGGAGTATGCTATTCGAGAGTTTGGAAAATGGGGAATTAAAGTAACATCTACTGAATTAAATGATGATTAGTGTAATGTAGGGTAGTATAATGCTGAAAAAAATTCAACAAGTCGTTCTACGCTATATTTTTGTCGAGTTTTCCATAATCCATAAAACCATTCAACATTATCAGAGATTTGGCACATCATTATTAACTCATTAAAAACAGAATCTTTGTATCCTTTACCGGTGTTTGGATTTTTTCGTTTTGCGAAGAAGTTGTTTGTGTAGATTTTATTGGTGTTTCTATGAATTTCTTGTTCTATGAGTACGAGGTTCCCAATTGTTTGTAATGATTTTTTAATTCTTTTATCGTTCCATTTGTTTACATCATCGGGAAAATCAGGACTCCATTTATTGGGAAAGAGTTGTTCTACAACGGCTGTTTCTAAAACATGTTTTTTTGATTTTTTTATAAAATCATTAAGGTTGTGAGAAAATTCAACAACAGCACAAAGTCCCCATTGCAATTGTTTAGGAATATTTCCATTTAGTTTTTGTTCAAATTGTTTTGAAAGTCTAAAATTTTTTGTAATGTTGATATTTGGTTCATATATTTTTCCTTGTCCTGCTATTTTGGTTGCTCGTAACATTTCTTGTTTTATTGATAATCCGTCTTTGGGTTCGTCGGCTAAACTTTTAGCATAAATATAACGTGCGATGTTACGCATAAAATAGTTGCAACGTTTTATATTTTCATTAGACAATTTTATTTTATCGTTTGGTAATTCTTCTTTTGTGTTATTTATAAAAGTTGCCACAGGCACTTTCCATGAATCGACCGGCGCATGTTTGAGAATATGCAACCATATTTGAAATTCAGTATTTTTTTCTTTATCGGTAATATGTACATCATTGGTACATTTTGCAATAAATAGATTAGTGTTTTTTAGGGTCATTGGAAAAATTACGTTAGTTGTTTACAGTTAAAAATTGTTTAACGATGAATAGTAAATTGTAATCATTTGTAAAAATCAAGTCAATATTAAAAATTTATTGTTTATAAAACACAGATTTTGATTTTTGGTTATATTGTACACTTTGTGTAATTGGTAGTTGATGTAGATATATTTTTGTAAAGACTGGCATTGGAGCCGGTTTGTAGTTTTGTACCGATTATTTAGGAGTTAGAAAATGAACGGTAAATTAATTGTGGCTGTGTTGGTGTTGTTCCTGTTGGGTTATGTTTTTTCGCAATCTCCGCAACCGACGCCGGATATTATGGCTTCGGATTATGCAACGACAATTGCGACGGTGGCAACGGTGGCGGCGTATGAATCGCTTAGTCCTCCGAAAGATGTTGTACAAGATTCGGTTGTTGAAGAGGTTGTACAAGAAGTTAGCGAGCAAATGGAGGTGTTATCGGAGCCGGTAGTACAAGAATTTGTAATAGTTCCTGTATCGCAAACAATTGAAACAGAAGTTATTCCTGAAACGAATAGTATTTTTGTTGAACAGTTAGACGACGCTGAAAATGCAGCGTGGGAAAAACTCAATGATATGCGGGAAAAAGTAGGATTGAAGCGGCTTACTTTTGCGGAAGACTTATTGGACGGTTGCCGAACACATGCCAACAATCAGCGAAAACGAAATGCGTTATGGCATGTTGCTCGTGAAAATTGTGCGGCTTGTCCGAATGAAAACGGAGAGCAACCGATTAAACAATGGTACAAGTCAGACGGACATCGCAGATTTATGTTTTCTGCGTCTAATACAGAGGGGGCGATTGGTCGATCCGGCAACTATTGGGTTTTTCGTGCAAGACCATCGACGAAAACGGTAACGATAACACAAGATACCGGTAATCCGAAGGACGCCGGTGAAGTCGAAGTCAAGGAAAGGTCAGTCCAAAATGGCGGTAATTCATGTGTAACCGGTTATGCAACGGACGGACAAAGAACGGTTAAAACGTACACAAGAACAGGAAGACATCGACCGTTACGTTATGCTTTATGGCGTGTATTTAATTAACGTTTATTATTGGTACGATTCCTATTTTCGTTTGGATTATAGGAATCTTATTTGTGATTTGTTATGAGTGAAACAATATTTGAACATTTGCAAATTGTTCAGAATGAGCGGTTTGCGTCTGGTGTTGTGTCGAATTGTTCGGCATTTGATGTGGTTGATAATGCTTCTGTTCGTGCGGATGCTATTAAGTGGGGCAAATCGCCGTTGGGCAAACAACAGAGAATGCAACAAATTATAGACACGGGCAATGATGCGAAAATCCTTAAAGACATTGAGTATTGGTGGTCTAAGCGTGCTTCGGCGTTAAGTGGTACGATGTTTTCTGCACTAGATAGGAATCCATTGGAACGGGCGGTTAGTAGTGCTATTCATCATAAAGAACTGCTTGAAGCTACACGGAGTCCCGGTTATCGGCAAGAGGCGGAGAAGAATCGGTTTCAAATGAAAGGAATGTGGGAACCTCCGGCAACGGATGCGGATATTAGAAAAAGCGAAGCAGAAATCACCAAAGCCCGAAAGGCACTTGAGGCGTTTGATAAACGTGTTCAAAAAACAAGAGAAATAGTACGGGAGAGCGATCAACGTATTAAGAAATTAAGGGAGGGGGCGAGTCCTGAAATGCAAAAAGAAATTGATCGTAAATATCTGGGGAGTGGAAAAAATGAAGTAGGTGATTTTGTGCTTCATTTTTAATTAAGAAAGGATTACGTAACAATGCAATCTATAACAGTTTTACCTATGCTTGATGCGATTGATCGGGGTGATCGTAATATTCTTGTACCTGACATATCGCCGGTGATTCACAATACCGGACAAAACAGTACGTCAGGAATTTTTGCACGTTCCCGTTCCGGTCAATTTGCGAAACATCCTCTTGGTCAATTTGGTTTGCCTTATGAAATTGAAAAAGAGCAAAGTGATGATTAAGCAGAGTAGCGATTAATTTTATATTTTTGAAAGGTGTGATTATGTCGAACAATAATTTAGCCGATATTTCTACGTTTGAGCAGTTACAAAATCAGACGAATCAATCGTTTGGTGCTCAATCGCCGATGTCTGTATTTAACAATGCGCAAGACATTGTGAAGGCGTTGAAAAAACTCAATGAGATTGACAAGGAGTATGTTGATACGGAAAAGAAATTGGAGAAGTTGGAATTTACGGGTAAAAAGGTGCTTGACATGTATCAGCGATTGCAGCGTGAATATAAGCAACAGGTGAAAGAGTTGCAGGCTATTATTGCCAAAGGCGGTGATGATGCGCAACAAGCAGCAAAAAAACTTGAAAGCGAAAAAGCAGTTATGAAAGACGCACCAAGTATGCCGTATTTTTCATTTACCGTTTAATTTATTGTTGTGCTTTTTAATTTAATTAAAATGAGTGTGAGTGATTTTGAATATAATCCTTTCAAAGTTGAGCCTGGTAAGGGGCTGGGCTGTGTACTTCATGAGGTTACGTATGAAGCGCAATTGAAGCGTGAGGCGGCGCATCCAGACACGAGGATAACTTTTGCTGGTGCTGCTTATGGGGATAGACAAACGGGTTATGCGGCTCAAGTGGTGTTGCTTATGATTCCTCCGCATGTGCACGGATGTCCTATAAAACAAGATGTAGTTGAAGTGGATGATGAAAATAAGAATATTGAAAACGATAATTGAAAACGGTTAGTATGAAATTGTTGATTTTTCAACACAAACTGTTTTTTAGTATATTACCCGCTGTTTCAATATAACTTTCACTTTTA
>JAISNF010000261.1 GCA_031276415.1 Planctomycetaceae bacterium | reverse complement strand
ATAGACAAACGGGTTATGCGGCTCAAGTGGTGTTGCTTATGATTCCTCCGCATGTGCACGGATGTCCTATAAAACAAGATGTAGTTGAAGTGGATGATGAAAATAAGAATATTGAAAATGATAATTGAAAACGGTTAGTATGAAATTGTTGATTTTTCAACACAAACTGTTTTTTAGTATATTACCCGCTGTTTCAATATAACTTTCACTTTTACAAAAAAGGAACTTAATTATGTCAAACAATAATTTAGCAAACATTTCAACGTTTGAACAATTACAATCCGGTCAAAATGCCCGGTCTGGCGCAAGTCAAATGAATGCGTTTCAAGAAAATATCGCAGTAAATAATTCTATGGCTGATGTTCAAAAGGCGTACAGCACACTTGAAAAAGTACATGCGGATTGGAAAAAGGCGCAAGAGGCAGTTAAAAAAGCCGATGAAGTGGAAAGATTGTTTAAAGTAACAAAAGCAAACACAAATAAACTTGTTAAAGGTGAATATGATCGCCTCAATACGATATTGAAACAAAATCCTAATGACGATATAGCGCAGAAAGAAAAACAGGCATTAGAATTACTTGATGAGAAAATAAGCGTAATAGAAAGACAATAAATTTTTTGTTAGTTTAATTAAAATTGTTTAACAGAAACCGGCAATTTGTCGGTTTTTTATTGCGCTTTATTTTGAGATGTAGTAGATAATTAGGTAGAGGTGTTTATCGCAATGGGAAAATTAAAAAGTTTCTGATATGTAGAAAGAAGAGGCAAAAGGCATTCTCGACAAAGCCCAAAAATACGCCGCTGAAAAGAAAGAACAAGAACAAGAACAACAGAATTTTTGAACACGCTATGACAATTTAAGTGGATTGGGTTATTGCGACAATTTATTATCTTTCCTATCGGGATTTATTAAATCAGTAACAATATCTGATTCAGGACGTTTTTCAAATTCTGTTAGGTTGTAGAGGACTTCTTTAATGCCACGTAAAAAACTAGATGAATTGACATCTAATGGTAGATAAAATTGGGCATAAGGATCTGTCGGATGACTGAAAAGGAGCGTCCTGTCTTTTTTTGGTCGTTTTCATTTCCCAACCATGAGCGATGAGATATTGACGTATTTTAATCGGGTCAAAATCATCAGCGGAATAATTAAATTTTGTTGTTGTAGAATAATTCATTTTTAATGCTTATGTAAATAATGTTTTTAATTGTTTAATAAATATTTATGGAGTGTTACTTGAATATGGTTATTTGTTGAAATGTTTTAGATTCTATTGTATATCTGATATTATTGTTTTGAAAGTAGTTTTGTATTATTTTAGATGCAGCGGTTAAAAAAGTTATTTCGATTTTTTATTACATCTGTTATGGACACGCAAGGTGTTTCGTATGAAACGCTTCTTTATGTGTTTGTTGGTCTTGTTTTGAAGTATGATGGATTTGTTAAAATTTTCGGTGCGCTTATGACGCCGCAGGGAGTTTTGGGATGTTATGATTCATCCTTTTTTTTGTTTATTGCTGAAATTCAATCTTTAACGGAAACAGAAAAACAATTACTTTTAACACGTGCCGATGAATTACAGGATTATGATGAACGTCGAATTAAGGGGGCTTTTTATACTCCGTTACAATTTGTTGAAATGGCTCATTCCATTTTGACATCACGTCTTGGTGATGATTGGAAGGAAAAATATGTTGTTTTCGACGGGACTGCCGGTAGTCGTAATTTAACGAAGGGTTATTTGTTTCGTGAATTGTATTCATCGACATTGGATTCGTTGGATGTTGCAATGTATCCGCCGTTGCAGGGGGAGGGTGAATTTTTCCAATTTGATTTTTTGAACGATGACGAATCGAAGTTGCCGCAAGGATTACAAGAGGCTTTTAATTGCAACAAGTCGATTTTGTTTTTTATGAATCCTCCGTATTTTGACATCAAACGAAAGAAGACATTAACAACGGTACAATTACGTGCTCGCCGAATTGGATTGTCTCGCACGCTTGATATGAGTTCTTTGTTTTTTATTCGGATTTTATTATGGATTCAAAAATATCATCTTACGAATGTTGTTTTTGCCGTATTTTGTCCTGTAACGTATTTATCTTCTACGATATTTCAAAAGTTTCGTAAACTTTGGTGTTCTCATTTTAAGTTGGACAAGGCGGTTTTATTTTCTGCGGATTATTTCGCTGATGTTTCACAAGATTGGGCGATTCAGTTTGCGGTTTGGAAATCGGGGCAGAATCCGACAACTTCGGAGTTTAGACATACTTGTATCGATATTGACGATGGAAAAATTGTTAAAATTGGTAAAAAGACCATTTACAATTTTGACACAAATAATCTTGATTATCCAAGATTAACAATGGATTGGTTTAATTGTTCGGTAAAAGAGCCTACTCGATTTATGCCCGGAGTTACGTCGCAATTTAAAATTGTAAATTCGATGGACAATAGATTTGTTGCGAGTAATCGTGTTTCGGCGGATCATTTATGTGCATTTTGTTGTTCTCCGACGTTATCGGTACACAGTACGGCGATAGTTCGTAACCAGCCCGGTTATAATTTGAACAGTTCGAGTTTGGGTACTGTTGAAATAACACCTCGTAATTTTGAACGTGTTGTAACGGTTTTTGCGATGGCGAGAACAGTAAAACACAATTGGGTTACTAAAAAGGATTATTTTCATGTTCCTAACGAGAATCATCCCAAGTGGAAACAATTTGTAGCGGACAGTGTGGTTTACAGTTTATTTTCTAACGGTTCTGATCTTGTTTCGTTATATCAGATTGATTATTGTGGTCGGTTTTATGATATTCCTAATGAATTTTTTTGGGTATCGATAAAAAATATGAGAGGGCTTGCAGAAAAATATCGAAACTTAAAAACGTTATCAAGGTTACGGGAAACAATATTAGAACGTTATGTTTATTTGTGGTTACGGGAA
Organism: Planctomycetaceae bacterium; assembly: GCA_031276415.1. Taxonomy (GTDB): domain Bacteria; phylum Planctomycetota; class Planctomycetia; order Pirellulales; family Thermoguttaceae; genus WRKP01. The sequence continues at coordinate 1,111 of JAISNF010000261.1, read as the reverse complement.
CACATTGACGAAGTTTCTGATGAGGCGATTTATCTTTTAGAGGCAGGTAATAAATTGTTGCGTAATACATTTCAGTACCGGCTTGATTTTGACAAAGAGCGACCGGAGATTCAGATATGTAATTGGGATGCCGGTTGGTGGCAGTTGAAGGAATTGTGGAAATCGGTGGATAAATCGGGTTTTAAGGAATTGGTGAAATTACGAAAAGAGTTGGAGCATTCGATATATTCACGTAGTTGTGAATTAGGGTGGTTCCGGCAGGATTAAATTATCACGAAGGATTAAATTATGAACCAAAACAATTTTGTACAAGAATACAACAAGATTGCGAAACAATGTTTTGACCAATCTTGTAAATCGGGATTTTGGGATGATGCACGAAACGGCGGAGAAGCCATTGCGTTAATTCATTCAGAATTATCGGAGGCTTTGGAAGGATTACGTCACGGAAATCCTCCGAGTGAGCACATACCGGAATTTTCAGCGGTTGAAGAGGAACTTGCCGATTGTGTGATTCGTCTTATGGATTGGGCTTATGGTTGTGATTGGAAAATTCCTGAAGCGATTTTAGCAAAAATGGAATTTAACAAAAATCGTGAACGAAAACACGGAAAACAATTTTGAATAAATGTTATTATCGAAAAGACATTGTGCCGGAAGAATTGTATCATGAGCAGCGACCTTGTAAAAAGACAGCGGTTTATTGTTACCATCCAGAGGTACAAATAACGTTGCAAGACGGTTCTGTTAAACCGTTACGTGTATCGTCAGTAGATTGTTCGGCAACTTCTTGTAATTTGTATACATCAAGTAATTGAAAATCTTTTGCAGCAACGATCCATGTTATTGATTGTTGTATCTACTTTTAACACATCTTTTTATAACTTTGTTATATTGTCGGTGGATTAGGGTTTGCATCTTATTACAACAACCATAAAACCGGTTAATTCAATTTTGTTGAATTTATAGGCTATGCGTTTTTTGAGTATTACTAAACAGTTAGTTTTGGCGATTACGTTGATTTTTGTTTTTTGCGGGAGTGTTATTTCGCAGGACAATCAGCGTGGTTTTCAGCGTTTTGGAACAGGTTGGACGCCGGATCCGAAAGCGA
>JAISNF010000236.1 GCA_031276415.1 Planctomycetaceae bacterium | reverse complement strand
CGGAGCAATCGTCAATCCGTCAATATCAAGCCGTGCAAGGAGTTTCTCCGGCAAAATGCAGCGTAAAAACGCTTGTGCCAACATCAACATTTCAAACGTCAGTTCGAAAAATGTCGAATGCGTTAAAGGTCGCTTGCCAAGCGAAATCAAGTCGGTTTCCGGTGTGATTTTATCCATCGCCATACTTTACCCTGAATATTAATGTTTTCAAGAACACATGATGAACAAGAACTCTGTATGAAGTACGTTACTTCATTTCAAACTCATCTTTATAAATTCACTTTAAAGCAGTTGCAAATTCGTCCAATGAAACGCAAGTCCATGCGAAATCAACTAATTCGTCCAATTTTTTTATATCACGAATTGAATTGATCTTTTTTCGGAGTAATTCCGAAGGTGATTCCAAACGACGTGTTAATGTTCGGATAATCTCTTTGGCTCTGCCTTTCGCTTCACCTTTTGCTTCACCTTTTGCTTCGCCTTTTTTTGTCCACTGTTCATATAATGTTGACATTTCTTTTTCTCCTACGTAAATAGAATACAAACCGGTTATTGCCGACGTAACATTTACGAAAAAAACATTGCCTGCCTTTTGAATACAAAAATATTATGGATTATTTCTGCACAAAACACTTTAAAGATTTTCGTTTTAAATTCACTTTAAAGCAGTTGCAAATTCGTCCAATGAAACGCAAGTCCATGCGAAATCAACTAATTCATCTAGTTTTTTGATATTATGAATTGAGTTGATTTTTTTTCGGAGTAATTCTGAAGGTGATTCCAAACGGCGTGTTAATGTTCGGATAATCTCTTCGGCTTTTCCTTCAGCCTTTCCTTCGGCTTTCCCTTCGGCTCTGCCTTTCGCTTCGCCTTTTTTTGTCCACTGTTCATATAATGTTGACATTTCTTTTTCTCCTACAATGGTTTGAAGAACTTGTTTCAATTTAACGGGTTGTTTTTTTAAGTGTTGGGCATTAGTTGCCAAGTAAACACAAATCAATCGAATTAAATAACGATATTTCGGCTCATCCGAATACGGTTTCAACTCCTCGAAAACATCCCTTGCTTTGATTCCAACTTCTTTACTGAAAATGACTTTGAAAATCATTAACACAGCCTTTAATTCCGGTACATTGGGATCATTTGGAATTGCGGATTCATCAATTACGCTCAAATCAACGAGAATCGCTTTCATTTTTGGAAAAAATTCCCGTATCTCCGGCAGGTCGTAAAACAATTCATCGAATTCAATACTGCCCGTAAACCGTGTTTCACCGTGATGAATAATAATCGCAATAACCGGCGACAACCGATACGATTTATTGACCAATCCTTTTTCATACGCTGTTCGAAATTCACGTTCGCAAATGCGGGCAACATAACAAAACACTTGAAGTATCGTCCAAAAATCGTCGAAACTTTTGTGTTCCAGTATGATGAAAAAATCAATATGTGTTGCGGAATCCTTGATCGGCACACGATAAACAATATCTGCCCGTGTTTCTTTGAACATCACATCGAACATTTGTTTCGGAGCAATCGTCAATCCGTCAATATCAAGCCGTGCAAGGAGTTTCTCCGGCAAAATGCAGCGTAAAAACGCTTGTGCCAACATCAACATTTCAAACGTCAGTTCGAAAAATGTTGAATGCGTTAAAGGTCGTTTGCCAAGCGATACCAAGTCGGTTTTCGGTGTGATTTTTTTCATTGCCCTATTTTACCCGGAAGATTAATGTTTTCAAGAACACATGATGAATACATCACTTCGTTTCAGATTGATCTTTTTAATTTGTTTACGGGAGAAAATCAAGAGGTGGGCAACATTTTGTTGAAAGATATTGAAAGATGTTGTTTCGATTGATGTCTTGTATTGACTTTACAATTAGTTATACTGTGTTTTTTTACAACAAATATGCTTTTACGATAAACGGTTACAATTTGATTTTATAATATAATGAGCGATAGTCATTCGGAAATTCTGGACAATATTTTGCTTTCAATGATTGAAGGGATTGGATCAAGAACATATCAGCGGCTTCTGGAACGTTTCGGCAATGTAACAGAAATCTTGAATGCTTCATACCGTGATTTGAACGATTTTGAATTTCTGAAATCGGATACGGCTTTGCGGTTGGCTTCGGCAAGACAAAATTTTGATCCTAATATTATCTTTGAACTTTGCCAGCGTAATCAGATTGACATTATCTCGATTCAAGATTCACAATATCCTGAACCGCTTCGAACAATTCATGATCCGCCGCCGATTTTGTACGTTAAAGGAAAAATTTTACCGCAGGACACATTTTCGATTGCAGTAATTGGAACTCGCCGGAGTTCGGCTTATGGTTGTCGTCAGGCGAACCGGTTGGTAACTGCTCTTGCGCATAACGGATTTACGATCATTAGTGGTTTGGCATTGGGAATTGACGGCATTGCTCATCGTGCCGCCTTGAAAGCCAACGCCCGAACTCTTGCCATACTGGGAAGCGGTCATCACCGGATTTATCCGCCGGAACATGAAACTCTTGCCGAACAAATTATTCAATCTGGTGGTGCTGTCTTGAGTGAATATCCGCCGTTACATCAATCGTCAAAATGGACATTTCCGCAACGGAATCGGATTGTCAGTGGTCTTTCGCTCGGTGTTCTTGTTGTGGAATCGCCTTTGCGGAGCGGAGCCATGATTTCCGCTCGTATTGCCGGTGAACAAGGGCGTGATATTTTTTCCGTACCGGGTTCTATTGAGTCGCCCACCTCACAAGGTTGTCATCAATTGATTCGTGACGGAGCGTATTTAGTTGAATCAATTGATGATATATTGAATGTTCTTGGTCCGTTACGGCAAAAGGTTTTGTTGTTTGATAAACCTCAATTTCCGGATCCTATTCGCCATCCCAACGAAATATCTCTGAACGAAATTGAACTAATTGTGTTACGTTCTATCGGAATGATTCCAACTCCGCTTCACAACATCGTAACAACAACCGGTCTTGAAGAACAACAAGTTGTTGCAGCATTGAGTGTTTTAGAAAAAAAACGAATCATCCGTCAAATCTCGCCTATTGTTTTTGTTAAAATGTAACGAATATAACCGGATAATTACAAAAATTTCAGGATATTTCAGGACACGGTAAGTTCTTTTGGAATACGATTTAGGAGGAGATTGGTTTGTTCTGCAAGTTCGTCCAATGTTTTTAGATCGAAACCGCCATAACGAGCCGCATCCAATGTTTCAAGAACGTTACGTACTTCATTGACGGTTTGTTCCGCAGTTCCGAGTTCCAACAATTTGTTACAAGCGTCTTTCGTTGTCATACCCTGTTCCACACCGTCAGTTAAATCCGCAACGTAACCAAAAAAGATGTTTTGAAGTTCATTTCCAAACAATATCGTTTGATTGTCAGACTTTTGACGCGTTGTTAATATTTCAGCGAAACGTTGTTTTGCCCGTTTGTTTGCATTGCGGCGGCGGCGAAGTTTCGGATTGGAATGGCATGTCCGCCAAACAAAAACGCTAAATATAAATACGCCGTAAACCGAAAATAACGAAACGATAATAATTGCCCAACGATCAAAATCAACCGATTGCCGAACCGCGGCGTGTGGGTCCGTCATATTCGCAAATAAACCCTTTTCCGAACGTTCCAGCGTTCCCGAAAAAGATTGCTGTTTGGCATTAAATACCGGAACGGAATGAGTGCTTTTCGTTTCTGTAATTTCCACTGTAATCGGGTCGCTTTGAAGAGTTACAAATTCTTCTTTTTCAACATCGAAAAACGCAACGGAAAGAGACGGAAAAATTATTGAACCTTTTTGTGTCGGTCGAACCGTGTAAGTAAATGTACAAGATTTTCCGTTGACTTCTTCAGTCGGCGGATAGACTTTGAAATTGGTTGTAATCTCCGCATTCTGCGACAATTCCGGCGGTTTAACATGAGCGGTTGATCCCTGACCGGATAAACGTAGCGTTAAAGTCATCGGTTCACCAACTTTTGCCTGATGCGGTTGAAGATCAACAGACCAATCAAACTCTCCAAACGCTCCAATATAAGCCGCCGGACGGTTTTCCTGCGGAGCATCAACAACATCAACCAAAACTTCAGAAGCCAACGCATAAACATCATGCGCTGAAACTCCTTGCGGCGTATTCGGATCGGCAGCAGCAAAAACTCCTTTTAACGTAACCGGACCAAATGAAAAACGACCAATCTCTTCAGGAATAAATGTTCGGGAAAAACGAAATTCCCAATAAATTGTTTCTTTGCCGTTTGAGTCCGGACGTTGAATTTTCGTTGCTTTGGGAGCAAACTGAAGCGGTGCTCGCCGAAGCATGCCGCCAAACGAAAGCGGTGAACGAAAAAAATCATCGTCAATTCCAAAACCGCTCGAAGTATAATCGTTGATTGCAAATCCGTGTTGCGGTCGCCGGACATTCAAACCGCTAAGCCAGTCGGTAAATTTTTGTTGCGGAATCATTCCTTTAGGAAGAGCGGCGTCATCGTTTGCCCAAGGTATTGTCAACTTGGGAGGATCACGCAAAACCTGAAGCGGATTAGTCGATTGTCCCGAATCAATTTTTTCCGGCAATCCCTTAACTTGAACAACTAATGTAACAGTTAAAGGCTGAAAAGGATAATGCCGCATTTTATTTGTTTCGATTTTTAACCGGACAAGGTCTTGATCATTGGGAGAATTAACCGTAACTGAAATTACACCGTCAAACGAAGTTCCCTGAAATTGTTGTAACGATTGCAATGGCTGACCACCAATCTTCACAGAATCGGGAACAAGTTGTTGACCATTTACAGAAACGTTTGGTTTCGGAATAATAAGTGAGCCGTTTTTTTTCGGTGTTAAAATGTACGCAAACCGGATTCGCGAAGTTGTTTTTTCTGT
>JAISNF010000147.1 GCA_031276415.1 Planctomycetaceae bacterium | reverse complement strand
CCGCCGCCACAAACCACGCAGTTGAAGCGGCAGAAAAAGCCCAAGAACGAATAACAGTTCCCGAAAATAAACAAATTCTGGAAGGTGTTATTAAAGACAGCCAAAATTTTAAAAAACTTGATACCGATTACGAACAATTACAGGCTAACCTTGAAAAAATCTTACAAGAACGGTCTGATGTCGCCGAAAAAACTGAAACTCTTGTCAAACAACTCATTCAAGAAGTGATGGAGATTTATAAAAACCTCGAAAAAGAAGGAACTCCACTGACAACAAAACATATCGAAAATTACGGCATCAGTAACTATCTGCTCGAAATAACAGCAACCATCAAAGTCCGAAACAGAGATTTGATCATCGCCTTCCGAGATCCAAAACACGTCGAAGAACAAAACAACGTGATCAAAGAAATTCATGAATATTTTGATGAATTTGAAAAAACAATCACATCACTTCAATCTTCTTTCGTAACTCAAGAAGCGAAAGATCAGGTTGATTTGATAAAAAAACAAATGACGGAATGGAAAAATTCTAATGAACAATCCGTTCAAGTTATCCGCGAGCAAGCCCAAAATCAGCAAGAACAGGACACTCTTTCCGAAGGAATGATCAACGACTCCAAGACCTTAATCTCCAAAATATCTGATCGGGTAAAGGATGTTGCCGATACGATGGAAAGTGTTGTCAAGGTTTCACGTACTTTCATTATTGGTGTTGCCGTTTTCGCCATTTTTATTGGAATTGTTATCAGTCTTATTTTGAGCCGAAATATTACCGTCGGATTGACATCGGTGATGAAAACTCTCAAAAAGGTTGTTCTGGAAGGCGATTTAGATGTGGAAATCAAACCGGAATTAACCCACCGTCTGGATGAAGTGGGCGAAATGGCTCTTGTCGGTGAATCAATTCTCAAGGATTATAAAACCGTCGATACTATGGCAAACTCTTTAGCGGGCGGCGATTGGCGTATTACTGTTAAGGAAAAGAGTCCATTGGATACAATGAATCTGAATTTATCCAAAATGTTGGATCAGGTCAATCTCACTTTGTCTGAAATTAATGATGCCGTTAAACAGGTTGCGACCGGAGCCGGCGAAGTTTCTTCGGCGGCACAAACATTATCCAGCGGGGCGCAGGAATCCGCCGCCAGTCTTGAAGAAATCACAGCGTCAATGAGCGAAATCAGCAGCCAGACAAAAGCAAACGCTCAAAGTTCTACCGAAGCCCGCGATCTTGCACAAAAAGCAAGTCACGCCGCTTCCGAAGGTCAACAAGCAATGTTGAAAATGACTTCCGCAATGGATCGAATCACCAAAAATTCGACCGAAATTCAACGTGTTATTAAAGTTATTGACGACATTGCGTTCCAAACCAATTTGTTGGCGTTGAATGCGGCAGTGGAAGCGGCACGGGCAGGCGTGCACGGTAAAGGTTTTGCGGTGGTTGCCGAAGAAGTTCGTAATTTGGCGGCACGAAGCGCTAAAGCGGCAAAAGAAACAACCGATTTGATTCAAACCAGCGGTCAGGAAATTAACCGCGGCGGCGAAGTTGCCAATCATACTTCGGAAGTTCTCAATACGATTGTTGAACAAATTAAACAGACAACCGATCTTGTGGCGGGAATTGCGATTGCGAGTAATGAGCAAGCGCAAGGCGTGGCGCAAGTAACCGTTGGACTTGAACAGATCGACGCCGTTACTCAACAAAATACCGCCGCCGCAGAAGAATCCGCCAGCGCAGCAAATGAAATGAGCAGTATGGCATCCAATTTACAACAACTCGTTGCTAAATTTCAATTGCGAAAAAGTGCGTAAACCGTTAAGCGAGGTTAGGCAACCTTTTGAGTTTGTCGTTAAAAGGTAGGCGGCGTTTCGCCGAAACGCCGCAACGGTTGATCGGGAATTACAACAGGGGCAAAGTCGGCGAGTACGCCGACGCAACGTTTCAGGAGAAACGTTGCCTACCTTTTGAATTTGTAATCATTTGGTAGGCGACCTTTCTCCGCAAAGGTTAGTCGGCGTACTCGCCGACAGGGAATCAGAGAAATATTGGCAATTTGTGTTGTTCCAACGTCTTGGTTTCTGATTTCCGCCCGAAAACAGGGACACAGTCGGCGAGTACGCCGATGCAACGTTTCAGGAAAAATGTTGCCTACCTTTTGAATTTGTAATCATAAGGTAGGCGATGTTTCGCCGAAATATCGCAACGGTTGATCGGGAACTCCAACAGGGTCAACTGTCGGCGAGTACGCCGACTTTAACCCTGTTTTCGGACGGAAACGGAATTAACATCAACCGGCGCAACCGTGGGTGAAAACCCTTCGGCGAAAGGTTGCCTATCTGATGTTTTTTAACCTTTTTAATTTTTTTCGTCTGAACTATGATTTGTGTGATTATTGTGATTTATTATGATTTTATGAAATTACAAACACGAATCGGAAAAATTGAAACGATAAACATTACACCGGTTCGCGGAATTTTCAAAAATCCAAACGACAATTTACCCGCACGGAAAATCAATCTTGATTATCAACATGAATTTCATGATCTGTTTGTTGTAACACATCAAGCAGCCGCAATCCATACACGACACCGCTTGCTCCTGTCATCCCAAGAATAATACGCATTGCCAACTCTTTCTGCCGCTGGAAAAATTTTAGTCTTACTATTTAGTCTTACTATTTTTAACAA
>JAISNF010000111.1 GCA_031276415.1 Planctomycetaceae bacterium | reverse complement strand
TATGCCCACAGCGGTTTCAAGCGAAACGACTTGCAAGGTTACTTGGATTTCTTTGCTTTTGGAACAAACCCTCCGAAGAACTTGTTGCAAAAAATTGAATTATTGATAAAAATGGCTTTGAAAATCCTAAATCATTACGATACAGAGAATACTATTCTACAAAATAAGCATTGGACAAGCCAGAATAACAACATCATGCAAGTCTCGATTTAATTTATTTTTATTAACCACAGAGGACACAGAGAACACAGAGGAAATTTTTAATTGGAATTAAAATGTTATTTAATATTTAACTTTTAATCTAAAATAACTTGTAATCATTCACGGTAATAGTTTTAAATCGTAAAGACGCAAGGGAACTTCTAAAAACATTGTTTTAAAAAATCACATCCTTAAAAATAAGGACTTATAAATATTTTTCGTCTAAAAAAAGTAGTTTTTAGAAGTTGCCGCAATGTATTGCATCGCTACATTGGGAATGCCCTCAATTGGGAAACGTCAATAATTCCGCTTGCGAAACTATTCGCTGTTCACTACTAACTATTAACTACTCAATGCATTTCAATAGTACAATTTCCGATTGCAGGTAAAAGATAGTTGAATTTAACATTGGGATGATCCGCCAAAAGCGACATCGGAACAGAAGTGTCCATAATACGTTTGGAAATCATCAGCGAAGAAAGACGAATACCAAAAGGATTGTCATGATGTCCGGGATGCCAAATAGAAACTTTTTCCGCCTTCCAAGTCTCAACAGGTCCCACCGTAACCGCCTCAAACGGAACATTTTGAACAACACCGCCGCCACTGGTTCGGGCGTTTTGAAGCAGCGTCATCGGATGTAATTCAACAACCCGCGTCGCCAATTGACGATACACTTCCGGCGGCGGCGGGGTATCCACATAATTTCCCTCACGCCGCGGCGGATCGTTAAACGCCCAATGTTTTGTCTCGCCTTGCCCGCCCTGAATAAGACAACAACGAACATCATTCCATGTCTTTTGGTACGTCGCAACCTCTTCCGACGGAAAATGTAAATTAGTTGCCGGCATCCGCAGTTTGGGATGAATCCGGTTAAAACAAAGATCATAATCCGCTTTGGCAAAACCCAACGGAAAATCAAAACCAACCGCCTTGCCATTGACAACCCATTCGTCCATTCCCCAAAAATGAGCATCGGCAAGATTAAGATCAAGAGCATTGACCAAACGCGCAACAAGCGGAAGTTGCTCGGTAGGACCAATAGGTCCGCAAATCCCGCATGGATTGTCAGGAGTCGCCTGCCTCCACGCCTCAATGTATTCCAACGCCTCAGCAAGATAAAATTCCTCCGCCGTTGCATAAAACTGAACCTCAAAACCGGAACGCCCCAATTGACGAAGGTCTTCAACAGTTAATTTCGCAGCATCATCAAGAATTTCACGGTCTAATGTGGTGTAATCCCACCAACCCGAAGCAACACGACTCGTATTTCTACTCATGGAAATTTCGTAAAATAAAAAAGTAAAATAAAATAAAATCTACAAACGATTGTTAATAGTATTACGATTCAATTAAATTTTTCAAGAGGAACTCCGCCACAAACTTTTAATAACCGTTTTTTTATTTAACCACAAAGAATACAGAGTTCACAAAGAAAAGCCGAAGAGTTCATCTTCGGCTTTTACAGAAGGTTTTTACAGAAAACACGAATATCAGAAAAATTATCCGGCAGCAACTTGTCGGGTACGCGTGCCGTCAAGATATTCCGCCAAACGCATTAAGGCTTCGGTTTCGATCTGCCGGACTCTTTCCCTCGTAAGCCCCAGCCGTTCACCAATTTCCTTAAGCGTTTGGGCTTCACAACCGTCAAGACCAAATCGCATTTTCAAAACAGTTGAGTCGCGAATATCCATCAATTCCAGTTGCTCCATAATAAACGATAAATTGTCATTCTCAAGCATCTCTTCATCAGGACTCCGTGATCGTTCATCCATAATCATTTCATTAAGCGTCCACCCAATTTCCGGTTGATCGGGTTGCGGTATGAGATTGTTGATCAGAATCGCCTTTTTAATAATTGGAAGTTTTTTTCGCGGTAAACCCAAAAATCGTGCAATTTCTTCCGGCGTCGGTGAACGCCCCAAGTCTTCCGAAAGCCTGATTCCGGCTCGCCGCCATTTGGATAAAAGTTCAACCATGTACGCCGGAATACGAATCGTTTTCGCCGAATTGATAAGTGAACGTTTAATGGATTGCTTGATCCAATAACTAGCGTAAGTTGAAAAACGAGTTCCCATTGACGGGTCGAATCCCTCGACGGCCCGGAGGAGTCCCAGATTTCCTTCTTCGATCAAGTCTTGCAGGCTCAAACCTTTTCCCGTATAACCCCTCGCTATATTCACTACAAGCCGGAGATTAGCACGAACCATTCTATCACGAGCCGCCATGTCCCCATTACAAACCGCCAACGCTAATCTCAATTCTTCGTCCGGCGTCAAAAGAACTGTTTCATTGATCTCATGGAGATAGGTCTCCAATGGTGATTGGTTACCAATAACCGCAAAATCATAATCATTAAATAGAACTTCGCTCATAGGAAATTTGTTAGGAAAAAAAATTCGTAATCACTTCGCCAATTTCAGTAAACACGATAGAACATTTCATTGGGAAAATTTCATTGACAGAAAAACATATCGACCCGCCCGAAGACTTTCTCAAAAAAAGACTCAAACCATCTTGTTATTCCCTCTTTCCCCAATTGCACGGCTGTATCTGCTTGCACGGCTGTATCTGCGAAAACACCTTTTCATAAGATTCCGATTATTTCGATGAATCGGAAATATACGCCCGTAACGATTTGAGTTTCAATACAGATTGTTACAGTTTATTTTATTTAACCACAGAGAACACAAAGTTCACAGAGAGGAAATTTGTCCGCAGATGACGCAGATGATCGCAGATGATTTTTAAATATAAAATAAAAAATTATTCGTCTGTTTTATTGTTTTGTATTTTCAAAAAATTATCTGCGTTTATATGCGTAATCTGCGGACAAATAAATTGATCAACGATAATCTGCGGACTATTTTCTTTTCTTTGTGCTTAATAAAAATTGTGTTTTTTAGAAGTTCCTTGAATAATTGGCGGGATGTTATATACTAGTGAAGTTTTAAGGTCATGTTATGTCATAATCGGTAAAATGTGAAGATTTTTATTGAAAATTGTATTGAAAATTATTGAGAATTGTATTTGACATAACCGGTTTATGTTTTTTTATGTTACTGAATTTTTCCTGTTTTGGTTCCTTTTTTTATTTTTCTGCTATGTTGATCCGAATGGAATTAGCCCGAATTGTTATTACCGAGATGAATAGTCAACAG
>JAISNF010000074.1 GCA_031276415.1 Planctomycetaceae bacterium | reverse complement strand
CATAACGCCGTTGTTAAAACAGACAATCCTCTCGCCAATAACGGTACACTTATCGTGTCCGACGGAAGTATTGCCGCAACAATCGGCGGAACCTTAGCAGGTAAAGGAACCGTGTGGATCGGTAACGAAGGTTCCAAAGACATTCAAGGCGCAAACTTGCATGTTACCGGTAATTGGGACGGTGAAGGACATACCGTGAATTTTGCCGTTGACGACTATGGCAAAGTAGGAACCCTCACGATTGACGGTACTGTAACAAGTGCCGCCAATACCGTTAATCTTAACGGAGCCAAAGTGAATCGCAACAAACTTGCCAAAACGGTTAGTGAAACGCCGTCCGATTTGATTACGGCAAACACCGGTTCTGATACTGACGTGTTCCGTCGTGGTACCAATGACGACCTCAATAACAACACCAATAGTTGGAAATTCCATCTGAACGGAAATGATAACGGCGCAAACACAATCTGGCAACTTTCCGCCGAAAGCGAAGCAGTAGTTCCAGACGTATCATCCTTCTTCTTGACCAACATCATCGGTTTCGATTTACCGCGAGCCCAGAACAATAACGGTCCTTGGGTTCGGATCAAAGGCGGTTCAATCAATGATGATAAGGCTCAACTGGATGATACCACGTATCAGTTAATCCAAATCGGTTGGGATAAATCATTCGAAGCCGTCTATGGCGGAAATTGGTTTGCCGGTATTTTCATGGAAGGCGACTGGATGTATGGAAATGGTCGTTATTACCGCGACAGAAACGTTCCCGACGCCAATCCTTGGTTAGCCGGAACACTCAAATCCTCTCATCGCGGTGCCGGTGCCGGACTTTATGTCTCCAGAGGTTTCAAAAATAATGCGTATATTGATATTCTTGGACGTATTAACACATTCGACTCAAGAATCAATATGACCGGACTAAACGCTTACGAGGATCATCCCGACACCGCTTCTTATAACGGTAAATGGACGGACTCCGTATTCGCTTTCGCTGTTGAAGTCGGAAAAACATTTTCCAGCAAAAATAATCGTTGGACATTCGCTCCATACAACCGCTTGCTGTATTACAGTACACCAAGTTCAAATTATCTCTTGCAAATTACCGGTGATGATCCGCAGGCTCTTAGTATCCACAGTCATTCCGCCGATACCTGGACAAACCAATTGGGAGGTCGTTTATATCTGACTTCTCAATTGAAAGGAAAAGATTTCGGTAATATATTTGTCGGAGGTGATTATTATCAGGGCTTGTCTGGAAAGTTTGCCGTCGATGTAACTTCAATGGGTTCCGATGCTTGGAAACCAATGAAATTATCACGTCCAAAAAACAATCTCGCCTACGGAATCGGCACTATCGGTACAACGATTTTCCCAACGGAAAAACTTATCTTCAGTGCTCAAGCGGATTTCATGTTCGGCGAAGTTTCCGGTTCCGCTGTTACTTTCAGCGGACGTTACAGTTACTAGTTGTAACGGAGAGTTGAGAACGGAGAGTGTCCGTATTCCATACGGTACTCTCCACTTATCACAAAATTGCCCCATCATGGCATTTCCAAAAAAATAGCGGCAGGTTTTAACCCACCGAACAAACACAGAGGAAATGCGGAATTATGATCCGATGGGGCAAAAAAACATCAATGGGTTATGATCCAATGGGTTATAATCCGATGGGTTAAAACCCATCGCTATATTGGAAATGCCCTTATTAGGGCAGACACCTTGCCCTAATAAGGGCAGACACCTTGCCCTAGTAAGGGGCAGACACCTTGCCCTAGTAAGGGCAGACACCTTGCCCTAGTAAGGGCAAGCACCTTGCCCTAGTAAAGGGCAGACACCGGAACCTTATAAGGGTACACACCGGAACCTTATAAGGACCTTATAAGGGTACACACCGGAACCTTATAAGGGTACACACCAGAACCTTATAAGGTTTTACACCTCATCCCTAATGTAGGTGAGGTGTTCCCCCAGTATACAGGGGGAACTTTTACAACTGCCTAAACAACCAATAACCATTGCAAATTTCCCTATTTTAACATTTACAATTTATGATCCGATGGGTTTGGAACGTTACCCCTACCGTTAGGTAGGGCTGGCTTGTGTTGCCCCTTCGGGGCGTAGGAAAAATGACCTATTAAATTCCGCTTGCGGAACTAACTATTCACTACTAACTACTAACTACTAACTATTAACTAAAAAAATGTCTGTTCTTTCTGATGATGATTTGAAATTGCTTCTTGATGGTATTCAAAATCAGAACAAAGAATCCTTTGAACAATTTTGGAATCTCCATTTTGACCGGCTTACCGCACTGGCACGGCGGAAAATGGCACAAGTAAATAAACGTGTCAGCGATGAAGAAGATATCGCTATTAGTGCCATTCATAGTTTTTACACCGGTCTTGCCGGACAACGTTTTCATTCCATTCAGGGAAATAACGAACTATGGAAAATCCTGGCAACCATCGTCTGCCGCAAAATATCAAAACAACAACGTGACCAATTTACACAAAAACGCGGCGGTGGATTGGTTCGCGGGGAATCAATTTTTGTTGCCGGACCTGCCGCTGTTACCGAAAACGAAAATAAACAATCAGGATTAGGTAATGTCGCCGGTACGACATCGCCTCCCTATTTTGAAATTGAATTTCTGGATACGTGCGAAAAATTGTACAATATCCTGGACGATGAAACAATGCGGCATATCGCCCGCCTTATCATGGAAGGATTCACTATTGATGAAATCGCCGAAGAACTCGGTTGCGTCCGGCGCACCGTCGAACGGAAACTAAAAAAAATACGAGATAAATGGCAACAGCAGGAAACAGAAAATGAATAGCACTTTTTCCTTCAATCTCGCTCAGGAACAACCTGTTGACGAACAAATTGATTTTCTGGCAGACCAATTCGAACAATCATGGACAGATCAATCAATTTTTCGTCTGGGAACCCGTATCACCGCAATTCCTGAAACAATCCGTCATACCATCTTGACCGAATTACTGGCGATGGATATCGAATTGCGTTTCAAAAACGGATTGCCGGTTGATCTTAACAATTATAAAAAAACGTTCCCGCAATATCTTACGGACATCGAATCCGCCTATAACAATGTGATGGCTTCACGGCAACTCGGTGAATATGAATTCTACGAACGCATCGGGCAAGGCGGTATGGGAATGGTTTACCGCGCACGTCATCGCTTACTTGACCGAATCGTTGCCGTTAAACTACTGCGCAATAATGTCCTCGAAAATTCAGGCGGTATTGAACGCTTTCTACGTGAAATCCGTCTCTGCGGTCAATTGTTACATCCCAATATTATCAAAACAGAATATGCCGGCAAAGAAAAAGATCGCTATTATCTGGCAATGGAATTCATTGAGGGTGAAAATATACGGCAAATTATTGAACAACATGGTTCGCTGGTATTACCGATTGCCTGCGAAATTATTTGCCAAGCCGCATCGGGACTGCAATATGCCTCAGAACGTAATATCATTCATCGCGACATCAAACCGGGAAACCTCATGATTTCCAGAAAAGGTATCGTCAAAATTCTTGATTTCGGTCTCGGAAAATTTATCACGCTCAATCATAGCGATCTTGATTATTCATTGACCACAATGGGATCAACAATGGGAAGTGTCGATTATATCGCTCCTGAACAATGGGAAGACGCTGCTTCCGTTAAAATTCAGGCGGATATTTATAGTCTTGGTTGCCTTTTCTTTTTTCTCCTGACCGGACACGCCCCATACGAATCTCCGCAATTAAACCGTGAACAACGAATGATCGCACACATCAAAGGCGACATTCCATCGCTCACTTCGTTTTGCGAAAATATACCGCCGAAAATCGAAAACTGTTATAAAAAAATGTTAGCCAAAAATCAAAAAAACCGCTTTTCGGAACCGGCAGAAATCATCGCCGTCCTTGAACCCTTTACCGTAAAAGAAACTCTTCAATCACTTCTTAATCCCAATATTGCCTCACTAATAAAAGAAGAAAGTACGACCTTATCGGTCAAGTCTTTTTCTAATCGCCGGTTATTCGGGACAATGTTGATTAAATATTTACCGCGAACAGTATTGATGGTTTTAGTCGGTTACGGAATTTATTTCGCCGGAACAATGAAGTCTTCACGTAATAATGATACGAAACAAATCCCCAGTTCGGAAACTCTGAATATTTCACAACTCAAAACAGAGCCGAACTCTTCTTCTATTTCCTCTCCAATCATTTTCCCAACTTCTCTTGTAGAACCTCTTGTCGAAACCTTGCAATTTATCGGTTATTCGGGGCGTTGGTGGTTTGAAGAAATTCCCTGGTATCTTCCTTTTGTCCGTGAAACAGCGGCTCTTTCCCCTGAAAATATGACTCTGATTTTTGAAAATACGAATCAACTATCCGAAAATAAATTCTTTTTTCTCAACAACAAGAATATTAATACGCAATTTATTTCTTCCTTTATTCCGAAACAAGAAAGCGCAAAACGGTTGCTGAAATTTCTTGTAACATTCGGCGTTCCACAAGCCCAAAAACGAACGGAATTTGAATTACTCGTCAACAATTATCTTTCGGAAACAACCGCAGAAACAGATATTCCTGCTTCCGTCCTGCATACTCAAGCCGTTTTGCTTCATCAATTAACAATACAAAATAATAACCCCGAACACGGACAACACGCACGAGAACTTTACGCCAAAGCGATAGAAAGTTACGATAAAAGTACAACAAGAACTTCCCGACTTTTGGGTAATCTTTGCCGGTTTGATGTTGCTCTGTTAAATTGGTGGTTTGACAACAACGCCGATAACTTTTATCGCGAAGTCAATGAAATTAAAACAACCGGCGAAGATGATGTAGTATTTCGTGCAGAATTGCTGGCAACATCGGCGGAACGATTCATGGAGGAAGGACAAAACCGTGACGATTTTTTTAATAATGCCTTTGATCTTATTGAAAAATCTACCGATGACAATGTTCGGCATCCGATGTTGGAAAGACTGCATTATCGTTTCGCAGCGGCTCTGACTCGTCAATGGAGATTGACGGCAGCAGAACCGCATTGGAATAAAGTGCGGGAATTGGCAACCCAAACAGCAATAACCGCAGGAACCGATCCTCAAATTGCTCGACTTTGTGATGGAGCCGGAGAAGCCCGTTTGAATCTTGCTCTTTCTGCACGTTATTTTGGCGATTTAAATTCGGCTCGTTTACGGTGTCGTGATTTGATTGGGAATATTCAAGATGTCCTAACCTATCTTGATGCTTCGGCGAAAGAGGAAAAATTGCGTCTAACCCAAAAACTTGCGGAAGCAATGGAATTGCTTGCTGATTGTACTTTATTTACCCCAACTCATTTTGGCGACCATCCGATTCCCAATTCCCCGTTTTTTATTACGGAATCGGAATTATGGTACACTCAAGCCCGTGAAATAACTTCCGATCCTCAAATGAAATTTATTTTGCAATGTAAGTTGGCTCTTTTGCGGTTGAATCTTGGTAATCTGTTACAAGAAGAACGTAAAAAAATTTGGCATGAAATTCAGAATAATTATACGCCGTTTTCCGCCAATAATTCCGTTTATCATCGTGCAACAGAATATTATCAGATGATAGATGCTCTTTTCGGCGGTAATAAGTCTGACATTGATGCAAAAGTAAACCGAATCAAAAATTGGTTGGACAATAATCGGTTAAACAGTAATACGGTAGCGCGTTACGCTGGAGAACGGCTTGATTTGCAACTTTTTTGTATTTATTGTTTATTGAAAATGGAGCAACAGAACAACAATGAATTTCTTCAGCAAGATATTGAACGTTATCTTGATCCTATTTTGTTGCAGCATCTTGTTTCGGAAAAAAGGATGCGTCCATTTTTGTTGCCGTTTTATGATCTTGCCGTTAATTGTCGGAAAAACGAAGATTTACTTCAAACGGTTCTAACGATTCGGATGTCGCGATGTCAATGGTATTCGGGGGTATTACCGACATCTTTGTTGGTATTTTATTTTCCAATGGGTATGGAAAACGGGTTTGCTGTTTTTTTGTTACCGGGACAGCAGGAAAGTAAACGATTTGATCTTGGTTTTAATCGTCAACAAGTTATTAATGCAGCGGAAAATCATCAAACATTATTATTACCGGAAGAATTGGTTGCTACGGTGAAACGCATGTGGTCACAATCAATTCCGGTTGATGTTTCGTGGGACGATTCGATTTGTTGGAGTTCCACACAAACCAAAAAACGCTTGTCAAACACACAATGGATTTTCAATACCCAACTTCCCGCCGATCAAATATGGGGAATTGTACGCTAAAATTACCAACATTATCAATGTCTAATAAATTTTAAATATTCGTTGCAACAAAAATAAAATAGACAATTACAAAAACCTTTAGAGAAAATTTCTCTGACTTGGGATTGTGAATCTCTGGTCAATTGACGCAAACGATTACTGATACAGTGATTTTAATTACTGGATAATATAGAAATTTTAATGGTTGAAACAATTAAATGGACAATGGAACAAAACTATTTTTTCCTGAAACGAAAAAAAAATAGTTAATTCCGGCACAAAAAATATCGATAAACTAATTGCCCCATTGTTTGGGGATTCGATTAACTTTTTTTCAGGAGAATTTAATTATGGATAAAACTAAATCTATGCACGATGCAAACAATGTTTTCCCAATAACAAACGATGTTAAAATAGGAGGGAGGGCAATAGGTAAAATCAATGTGATTTTTTCTCTTGCTGTTCATTCTTTCCGCAGCAAAATGCGATTTCTGCCGAAAATCATCAAATACTTGACCCATTCGGTAAAAATCCAAACCTCTCGAAAACGCCAAATCCCGCTAGGAAAAGCGTTACTCACAGGAGCATTATTATTTGGTATTACAACATCAACAATTGCTGTTGAAACCGTTGATATTGGTTCATTTACAATTCAATTTTGGCAGAAGGCAGATGGAGATCCTGATGGAGCAGATCGAGCAGTTACACCGTTTCGGGATTTCACAAATATCGAAAAAGAACAAATTATACGAGCTTTTGAGTATTGGGCCGCAACAATTCCAGCAAGTTCAGCAACGACAAAAGCAGTTATACGCGTAGTTCCAAATGATGGAACAGATACTGGTGCTGCATATTCGTGGAATTTCAGTCATGTAAAATCTACAACTTCTGAAGGCGGAGCAAACCGCAATCAAACACCGACATTTGAGGTTCTTGCGGAAAATCGAAATGTTACACCAAATAATTTTACGGTAACAACTCCAGTAACAGCACCACAGCCGAACACTTCATTTTCTGCTCATTCGATGATTGTCATAAATGTTGGAATTTATGATGATTACCGTACACCAACTCAAATTATCGGGAACGCATCTAATACAAGTAATAGACCTGTAACTCAAGGAATGATCCATGAAATTGGACATTCACTTGGTGTGTCAGGCGGTCAAGCTACTGATACTGCTTTTCCCACTGTAATTTCTGTATTTGATTCTCATTTACGAGATTCTCACGGTGTAGCCGCTAGTAATGCAGGAGTAATTCAATCAGGAAATACCTACATACCAAACAACGGATTTGATTTGACAACAACAGCGAGTGGATTTTATGCTTATTTTCGTGGAACAGAAGTCGATAAATTACTAGGGTTGACAGGAGTTGCTGCCAATACACCTGCGGTTGGATTAAAGGTGCTTGGACGTAATCCTGCAACAGGAAATTTAGACGGAAATACTCTCTCGCATGGTGGGATATTCCAATCATTGATGAGTTATGGTGTTTTTCGTAGTCTTCCGTTTTTTTCCGAAGTCGAATTGGCACAATTACAAGACATAGGATACACAGTTGATCGAACAGGTTCTTTTGGAAAATCTTACTATGTTGCAGGAACTACGGAAACCAATACAAATGGATTTGGAACTAAAGCGAGTCCTAATACAAAACTTTATGGAGTAGGACTTCATGTTTTTACCGATAACGTTAATATTATTCAAATGGGTAATATCTATGCTAATGGTGAAGGAGGTGCTGGTATTCGGATTGATGGTTCTGGAAACAAAATAACTATTGGTACCAACACAGATGTTTACGCAAATGGACTTAATGGAATTGGACTTCTTGGTTCTGTTGGCAGTAACAATGTTATCGTAATGCGAAGTGGAAGTAATCTTCAAGGAACTGGTACGAGCGGATACGGTGCACGTTTTGATACTGGTAGTTCTGATGTTGCATCTCATGGAAATGTTACTTTATTCAGTAGTAGACCAAGAGAAACGGCAGAGATTGATGAGTTAAAAAACATTATGAATGACGCAATGGTTGATCGTTTCGATATTTCAGGATCAATTTCTGGAACAGCTGCAGCAATTTATATTGCCGATAATGCCCATGTTAAACAAATCAACTTTATGAAGGGAACAACGATCAACGGTAGTATTATATCAGATTATACTGATGGAGGTCGTACTACAACATTAACTTTCGGCAAACTTGCCAATACCAACGGTGAAGCTACTGGTAGCGGAGATAGTACGAATTTTGCTATCAATATTGCGGATGATATTGGAGGTACAGGAAAGTTTGATCTTGAAACGTGGGGTGGTGAGACGACACTCAGTGCCGCAAATTTGGGATTCAATATTGGAACAATTGGAGCCGATTCGACCAATGTTAAATCGACACTCAACTTGCCGGGAACTGTTACGTTTTCAACCCTTAATCTTGGTAGTGTGAATAACACTGTATCTGTTCTTGACGGTAAAACAACAGGTAGAGTTACTGCTACAAATGGTGTTGCTAACAGAATTACTGTTCAGAATCTTGCATCGCTTAATGTTCCGGCAATTGACAATTATGGTGTTCTTGCCGATAACAAAACAATTATTGTTACCGGTAATGCCGACAACAATGCAACTGTACAAATTCTCGATACGGGAACTCTTGACGTCGGCGGAAAACTCACTAATGCCGGACTTATTGATACGGCTAAACTCGTTGAAGTAACTGGTGATGTTGATAACAGTAACAAGATTACAAACGTTACAACACTTGATGCGAAGGCGGATTTGAACAACGCCGCAACTGGTCAACTTGATACTAACACTAATATTAAAGTCGGCGGGAAACTCACTAATGACGGAGAGATTGATACGGCTAAACTCGTTGAAGTAACAGGCGATGTTGATAATAATTACAAGATTACAAATGTTACAACACTTGATGTAAAGTCGAATCTAAATAATAACGGTAACCTTTTTAGTAGTTCCATTGTTAGTGTCGGCGGTAAATTCACCAATGACGGCTGGGTCGATACCGCAGCATTAATTGATGTAACTAAGGATATTGATAATACCGGTTTGCTTCAAAATGTTACAACACTGCAAACAAAGGAGAATCTAAACAATACCGCTACACTTTTCAGTAATTCTAATATTATAGTTGCCGGTAAACTCGACAACGCAGGAACGATTGACGGTGGTTTACTTGTTGATGTAACAGGTGATATTGACAACACCGACGAGATTAAAAATGTTACAACATTGCAAACGGATGCGGATTTGAATAATGCCGCAAGCGGTCAGATTGTCAGTAACACAAATGTTAACGTCGGCGGTAAATTTGACAATGCCGGAATTGTTGATACGGCAAATCTTGTTAATGTAACCGGCGATATTGACAATAGTAATGTTATTCAAAATGTTGCAACATTGCAAACGGATGCGGATTTGAACAATACCGTAATAACCAGCCGGATTGTCAATAACACAAAAGTTATTGTCGGCGGGAAACTCGAAAATATCGGACTTGTTGATACGTCAACTCTTGTGGATGTAACCGGCGATATTGAAAATAACGGTTTGATTCAAAATGTCGTAACACTTCAGACTGCGGCAAATTTGAATAACCAAAAAGATTATTCGCAAATTGTTGATAATAAAACAGTAAATGTCGGTGTTGATCTGACAAACAACGGAACTGTTGACCGGTTTACAACATTGAATGTCGGTCAGGATTTAACCAATAACAATTACGTTAATATCAATCGCGATTCCACTGTAACAATTGGTCGAAACGGTTTTAACACCGGACACGTCAAAATCAATGGTAATCTCATCGCCGGAAATCAATTTACCAACCAATTTCTTGTTACAGGAGCCGGAACCGCAGCCACAAGAAACGGTTTCATTAACAACGGAACCATTTCTCCAGGTAATTCAATTGATACAATTACGGTTGTTGGTCCGTTTGTTAATAACGTAACCGGAAGTTTTTACATCGAACTTGATCCGTCTCACTATCCAAGTAAACCGTTTGCGGGATTGCATAACGATCTTGTCGATGTCAACGCCGGAAGCGCAACAATTAACGGCGGCGAAGTTTTCGTTGCATCTCCAAGTAACGATAAAACGAAAACCGCAACTCCGGCTCGGTATGTCGGTAACACACATTATACGTTCCTTGATACCGATAAAACCGGTGATTTGGTTGTCAATAATGTGTTGACGGCTCACGATCCTGCGGATATTCTCCTGTTTGATTTTCTCGCCGATCATGATACAAAATCGTATTGGCTTGATGTTCAACGTGAATATTATTACGGAAAATTTGGTGATACGTTTAATCAAGTTGCTGTCGGTGATTATATTGACGAAATCGGTCTTGATCCCGATCCAAGCGGCGACTTCTTCGGTGTTTTGATAGAACTCGATAAGTTAAACGCCGGTATTACACATCGTGCCGGAATTTCCAAAGCGGCAAAGTTTTCACTTGACCAGATGAGCGGGGCAATTTATGGAACAATTGCCAACGCCGGAATCCAAAATACCGGCATTGTCAATAACACGCTCGCCGATGTCCTGCGCCGCGACGCATTCGGAAACCAAAACGGTTGTGAGCCTTGCGAAACTGTTTGTGCAACAAAAAAATCGTCCCGCCGTAACACTTGGGGACTCGGTTACGGAATCGGCGGTGAAACACAATTTGACGGAAACGCTTATGGTTACGACCAAACTTTCGCCGGAACACTTATTGGTATCGATAAAACCTACAAACGAAATCTGCGTGTTGGTTTGTTCGCATCCTACGGCGAAGGAAAAATTTCAAGCGATTTATCGGAACGCAGTAAGTCGAAAGAATTTTTAGCCGGTCTTTACCTTCGTAAAGGAATGAAAATCGGTTACATTTTAGCAAGCGGCGGACTCGGAAATAACCGTTACGACACAGAACGGACAATTTCATTCGTCAACCGAAAAACAAAAAATAAACACGACGCCATTGTTGGAACTGTTTATCTTGAACGCGGTCTCGAATTAAAAAATCGCTACGGAATCTTGCAGCCGTTTTTCGGAATACAATACATCGGCAGTCAGCAAAACGGATTCGCCGAACACGGAGCCGATAGTTTGAATCTTGTTACCAATACAACCGACGGTCATAGCCTTCGGTCATTGTTGGGCAGCCGTTTCAGTACAAATTCACGAACCGTCAACAAAGGTAAATTGTCCCTTTACGGTAACGCAATTTGGATGCACGAATTTTTGCGAAGTTACACAAATTTCACGGCGGAATTTTCAAATCCGGGGTTTGCCAATTTCAGTTCGGCATCGAAATTCACGGTTCGCGGCAATGATTCGAAACGTGATTGGGCGATTGTTGGTGTTGGTTTGAATTACGATAAAAA
>JAISNF010000070.1 GCA_031276415.1 Planctomycetaceae bacterium | reverse complement strand
TAATATTGTCATTCTCTACAATATATCCCTCATATTTTACTATCGAAAAAAGTTTAGAAAAAATAGATAAAAAAGTGAATTTTTGGCAAAAAATATTTTTTGCCAAAAATGATTTTTATTCCTCAATTTTCTCACGAAATTTGACGACTAAGATGGTTCAAAATTACTTGTTCCCAATATTGAGGTTCTTGAAAACACTAACATTTTTATTATATTTTACTCTGAATTTCAATAGCACTTTGTACTAAGATGTTTCATATTGTGTTAAGATATTTCATAACCTATTTATAATCAACAGTTTACATCAATTCCTATTCCCCAGTGAACGCCGCCGTTTTGAGGAGTGAACCCGGCAGTGAACAGTAACTTATATGTTTTCATAAGTCTTTGAAATATAAAGACTTATGAAAACTATGCAAAAGGTTAAAACCCATCGCTGCATTGGAAATTGTCCCAACGGGGCAATTGGGAAACGTCAATAATTCTGCTTGCGCAACTATTCACTATTCACTATTCACTATTCACTACTAACTATTAACTAATCTTAGATATTCGATAACTATTTCATTCCGGCGATGGCTTCGGCAACATTTTGGGCGTGTTCCCGCACACGGCGATAAGCATTGAATTGCGTGTTGAACGCAATCACAATTTGCGGATCAAATTTTTCCTCCGACATTCGCTTGATAAAAAGATCACGCGTTATTTTAGCCTTCCGCGTCAGACTATGCCCTTGAGCATGAACCTCCGTCGTTAAATCAATAAAATCAGTTCTCCGCGCCGAATAAAACCGAATAATCATGGCAAGATATTCCTCAATCGCATTGTGCAACTCCTTAAATTCAGACTTTTGCGGCTCAGGAATCGCAAGACCGTCTTTTCGCATTTTCAAATCCGACTTGAGAATCACAATCAAATAATCACTGATCGATTCCAACTCGTCCGCCATCCGAAGTTGCTGATGCGCCGCATCACCAATATCATGCGAAATATTGCCCGAAAGTAAACTAGATGTGTATTCAATAATCTCATCTTGCAATGTATCAAGTTCTTCTTCCTGATGAAATGCATTGTCAATTGCCTTTTGATCAGGATTTTCCGCCTCAATAAGCACCGCCACCTTTTCCAACAACCGAAGACAACTATTCCCCATCCGAATCACCTCAATTCGTGACCGCTCAATCGCCATCGCCGGTGTTTCAAGCCGCCGGATACCAAGCGTCGTCAACCGCGATTGAGATTTTTCCGTTTCATTTTCCTTTTCCCGTACATAATACATCAGAAATCTCGCAACAACTCCCGTAAACGGCAAAAATACAACCGTGTTGACAATATTAAACACCGTGTGCGTCATCGCAATCCCCACCTTCGGATCACGAATCAGTCCTGTTACCGGATCCGTTCCGACAATATAAAATATCATGGGAAGATAAAACCATCGGAAAATCGACGAAACCCACAAAACACCAAGAACATTGAACAACACGTGAAAATACGCCGCCCGTTTGGCATTGGTCGAAGAACCAATCGAAGCAAGAATCGCCGTAATTGTCGTCCCGATATTTTCGCCAAGCACCAAAGCAGCAGCCGTTTCAAAACGAATCACCCCAATTGCCGCAAGCGAAATAGTAATCCCCAATGTTGCCGAAGACGACTGAATAATCAACGTCATAATACAACCAATAGCAATACAAAAATAAACCCCGATTTGAGTATCAGCGGAAAATGTTTCCAGCCATGCGGAAAATTCCGGTAAATCACGAAGCGGCACAAAACCGCGTTGCATTAATTCAAGACCGAAAAAAACAAATCCCAGCCCAAGAATAATCATGGCAAGAAAACGCGTCCGTTCCATTTTTGAAAACAAATAAATCAATCCCGCCACTCCAATCATGTGCAATCCGTATTTTCCAATATCAAGCGTCAGAATCCAACCGGTAATTGTTGTGCCGATATTCGCTCCCATAATCACGCCGATTCCCTGCGAAAGAGTCATAATCCGGCTGTTGATAAAACCAACCACCATTACCGTTGTTACACTGCTGGATTGAATAATGGACGTTACGCCAAACCCGACAAGAACAGCAGAAAAACGATTGTCCGTAACTGTTGCAATTAACTTGCGGAGACTGGGACCTGCTACCAACTGAAGACCGTCGGACATCTGACGCATTCCGAGCAGAAAAATCCCCAAACCGCCAAGCACGGAAAAAAACATCATTCCATAATCCGGCGTCCACGCCTCAAGATGAACACGATCAAAGAAAATACGTCCTGAATTTGGTTTTTCAATCCGAAGCGTGATTTGGCTGGTTCCGATTTTTTTCCATCGAAGTTGAAGTTTACCGTCCAACACTTCCGCTTCAACAACATCCTTGTTACCGCCGTCTTCAAGAACAATCACCGGTTGAACTTCCTTGAAATCATCAAATTTTTCATACTCGCCGCTAATATAAGTTGTTATCGTCAACCCTGATTGCAAAAGTATCCGCTGGTCAGGAAACAAACGAATAAATTCATGTTCCGGCTCAGAAGAACGAATCGGCATCACCAAAAGAAAAAAAAGAAAAAGAAACGCAAAAATATGCCGTAACGTTTTATCGGAATTTATTGTCGGAAAAAATTTCACGCCGCTAACCATGAAGCAAAGAAAATTCTGACTAAAATACATCGGGACTAAAATACAAAGACTGTTTATTAAAGATTGTTTACAAGGACTGTTTTTTTGCAAACGAGTTTCCGATTCAAAGTTAATTCGGAAAACTCAATATAAATAAAAGAATAACAAATCGCCAAAAATTGGCAAGGCAGGAAGTAAATTCAAATAACCTTTTATTTAGCCACAAATTATTTAACCACAGAGAAAACAGAGAACACAGAGGATACAGAGAAGAAAAGTGTCCGCAGATTACGCTGATTATCGCAGATGATTTTTAAATATAAAATAAAAAATTATTCGTCTGTTTTTATTATTTTGTATTCTTAAAAAATTATCTGCGCTCATCTGCGTAATCTGCGGACGTAATTTCTCTGTGAACGCTGTGTTCTCTGTGGTTAAATAAAAAAGAATAAAATTTTACAAGAGTGATTTCTTTTTTTGCTAACTTTGATATAACTGTCTTTCAAACGGGGAACATTGGTAAATGACAGAATGTTATTGAAAATATTTTCTCGTTTGATATTATTTTGTTGCGTAAAATGTTGCGTAAAATAAAAAAGAACGGTTTTACCGATTAGGAGAAATAAAATACTTTGGACTCAATCAATACTATAAAATCACGTCTTACGTTGTTTTATTTGGATTATTTACAACATCATGATGTTTCGCAGTTCATTGAACAAACGGTACGTTATTATTCGCAACCGACGCTTCTTCGGTTGACGACGGCGAAACAGGCGGAAACACGGCGTGCGGCGGCGTTGATTCTGGGTTTTGTCGGAAATTACGAAGCGAATAATGCCTTGGGGCGTCTTCTTATTGACGAAGATCGAAGTGTTCGGTTGTTAGCCGAAAACAGTTTGAAAAATATCTGGACTCGCGACGGTTCCGAGCAACAACGGCATGATTTGTACGAAATTATGCGGCAGATCGGTCAACAGAATTTTGAAGAGGCTGTTCGGCGTGCGAATATTTTGCTGGAAGAATTTCCGTTGTTTGCCGAAGCCAGAAATCAAAGAGCAATTGCGTTATTTGCTTTAGGTTCTTTTCAGGATGCGATTGACGATGCGGCTATTGTGCTTGATTTAAATCCTTATCATTTCGGAGCGGCAATCGGCATGGGGCATTCTTATTTGCAACTCAAAAATTACGAACAAGCAATCGCCTGTTTTCAGCAAGCCCTGAATATCAATCCAAATCTTGAAACAGTTCGCCGACACCTGGAACGAATCCAACATCAATCCAATAAATGGAATTGATAATTTTTTAGTTAATAATAGTTCGTAGTGAATAGTGAGCAAGCGGAATTATAACCACAACGTCAATAATTCCGCATTGCGAACACTATTCACTACGAACTATTCACTATTAACTAATTTGCGTCATCTGCGGACAAATTTTATACAATATTTTTTAATTTTTCGAGTCGTCGTGCAACATTGAGCAATGCCCGGACTTCGTGATAAGATGCTTTCCACAGATGTGATTTTTCCAAACCTTCCGGCTGGACATTCAATATTTTGCTCAATCCTTGCGGATCGGAACCATCCGATTCCGTAACAGCATACCATCCGCCGTATTCCGTATCGATAATATAATCACGGATAAAATTCCATTGTTCAACAAAATACCGGTAATAATTGATTTCATCGGAACCAAATTTATTGTGCATTAAAAGGAGCGTATTAAGTCCTTCCGCCTGAACCCACCAGAATTTGCTTAAAACGGCGGGTTTTCCAAAGGTTGCTCCGTCGTAATAAAAGCCGCCGTGTTTTTCGTCCCAGCCGTAACGGAGAGAGTGATCGACCAATGATTTTCCGATACACCAGATTTCCGTATCATCGGGGCGTCCTAAAGCAGCGGCGGTTTCGGTCAGCAGATAAGCGGTTTCGACATCGTGTCCGAAGGAAACATAAGTTGCCGCCGGCGTCCAATCCGCTTTGAAAAACTGACGCATTGCTCCGGGCCACGTAATGATACGATTTTTTATTATTTGTACTAATTCTTCAAGTCTGCTGCGAAGTGTTTCATCGTGCCAGATTTCGTACAAAATAGTCAACGCTTCCAGAAGATGAATATGGGAATTCATTGATTTACAACCGAGCGGTTCACGCACTTTTCCCTGAACGATTTCTGGATATTCCTTTGGCGGTTCCGTCATCAAACGACCGTCACGATAATACTCTTCATAATAACCGCCGTAACGAAAATCATGAGCGTAACGTTCCAGCCAGAAGAATGTTTCTTGTGCAAGAATTTTATCGGTTTCGTTTTGTGTAACGCGATACGCCGCCGCCAGACCGTAAATCGCAAACGCCATACCGTAAGCGTGTTTCATAAATGCGTTGTCTTCAATGGGCGTTCCGTCTTCTTTGATTTCCCAAAAGAATCCGCCGCATTTTTCGTCCCACATTTTTTCGTGCAGAAATTTTGTACCGTGCCGGATAATCGGTAAAAGTTTTTCCGTCCAATTGGGGCGATGCCGAACAACTTCGGCTGCCGTCCAAATCATTCGGGATTGATGGACGATTCCTTTCGTTGTGTACGGAATTAGGTTCCAATCGCGTCCGAATGCCGTATGAAATCCGCCGCGAGAATCTAAAGTTCGCGGATACCAAAGATTCATATCCCGTTCAAATTCCTGTTCAATTTCTGTAGAAATCGTTTCAGGAATCGGTAAAATCGTTTCATTTGAATGAATCATCTTTTTTGAAATAAAAAAATTGTGAATGAATTGTAAATAATAATTGTTAAATGATTATTGTTAAATTATACTCATTACACTTTAAAATTCGGTTTTATAAGAATAGAATTTTTGTGTCTTTTATTTAAAAATCCTGTAAATTCTGTTAATCCTGTCGAAATTTGTTGATTTTGTTCAAAAACGCAAACCGAATTGTCAAATGTGAGAAGTATAT
>JAISNF010000059.1 GCA_031276415.1 Planctomycetaceae bacterium | reverse complement strand
TATGAACGATTTTATAAGTTACAAATTTTGGGAAACGGATTTGTTTTTACGACGTTCACGTTTTTTATCTTTGTCGGTTTCGATTTTCTTTTCCAGCGGTTTCACCCAATCAGGACGAGCATTTTCATAACGATTAAGAACAGATTGGAGTTTTTGTTTCGCTGTTTTTTGTGTTTCGTTTAATGAGTCGGGATTAAGAGGATTCTTTTCTTCCGGGTCTTGAACAAGATCAAAAAACTCGCCTTGCCGGTAAAGTTTGAATTGTTTATCGAATGAAAAAACCGATTCTTGACCCGCTTGCCGCGTTCCCAAAAACCAACTATAAATCCATTCGCGCGGTTTCGATTTTTCACCAATAAGTTGCGGATAAAAACTAATACCGTCTCGTTCCGCATCTTGCGGTAGTTCAATGCCCGCCGCATCTGCAATTGTCGGTAAAAAATCCGTCGAATCAATAAGATTCGTATTCACTTCTCCTGCCTTGATTTTTCCGGTAAAACTAACAATCAATGGCACGTGCATTCCTGCTCTGGTTGTTGAACCTTTACCGCCTTGATAAGATTTATTTTTGAATTGCGATGTTATTGGTCTGCCGGTTCCGTTATCGCCGAGAAAAATAATCAATGTTTTTTCTGTTAAACCTGTTGTCTTTAGCTTTTCAACAATTCGTCCGATATTTTTGTCCACAAATTCTGTCATTTCTTTAAAATGTTTTTTATCCGAATATTCTTCTCCGGTACGTTTTGGATCCCAATCCGGCGAATCCGGCGTTGGTTGGAACGGAGCATGAGTCAGGCACATCGGGTAATAAAGGAAAAACTGTTTGTCTTTATTTGTTTCAATAAATTTCAAGACGTGTTCGATAAAAATCTGCGGACCGTATTCTCCATTTGTTAAATTTACTTCATTGCCCTGTATTTCCAGACCAGGATTGGCATAACGTGGCGGACGGCGCGTGTGTTGCCAAAGCGTGTAAGTATCAAAACCAAAATGTTTGGGTAAATCCTTATCACGTCCTAGTTGCCATTTTCCGAAAATTCCCGTAACATAACCGGCGTCGCTGAAAAAGTTACCGAATGTTTTTTGCGACGGATCAAGTTTTCCGAAAGAGGTGTAATTTCGTACATTATATTTTCCGGTCATTAGTTGAGCACGTGTTGGCGTGCAAAGCGGTTGGACAAAACAATTTTCAAATCGTATTCCACTTGCGGCAAGTTTGTCAAGATTCGGCGTTTTGTAACTTGTACCGCCATTGGCTTCAACACATTCATATCCAAAATCATCCGCCATAATCAAAATAATATTGGGACGTTTCTTGTTTTCAGCGCCCAAAATATTCTGTGAAATATTCTGTGAAAATTTACAAACGACAAAACAAAATACCAAAATTGTTGTAACGTAAAATTTGATATTTTTCTTCATATAAGGTTTCCTTTCAAAAAAAGGGGGGGTAAAAGTAAAAAAATTCAATTTGCATTCAATTTGTTTACAACGTTTACGGATGGAAATTGAAACCGATTCAACTGTTGTAACTTCTGAATCATTTAATCAACTGAAATTACAATTTTATTATGGGTTAATATTTTTTGGTAATGCGGACTTCCAACCTTGATGCAATAATTCGGCAAGTTCTTTTTTGATATTAGCGTAACTTGGATCGTTAATCAGATTGACTGTTTCATTGGGATCTTTTTCAAGATCAAATAACGCCGCTTCAAATCCGGCGGTACGTTTGGGGTCGCCAAATTCCATGTACGAATATTTTTTGGTTCGAATTGCTTGTCCTTGATCTTGATCAGTGAGAAATGCCGCCTTTTTCCATGCCGTAGTGATATTTTTTTGCAACAATGGAATTAAACTGATACCTTCAAGATTACCCGGATTGCGTAAAGCGCAAAGGTCAATCAATGTCGGTAGAATATCGACAAATTCAACAATTTCATGACAGACGTTACCGTTTTCTTTTGCATCGGGAACACGAATAATAAACGGAGCGCGATGCGTTCCTTCGAGCAACGAATATTTTGCCCACATATTGTGATCGCCAAGATGAACGCCGTGATCGCCAATTAACACAACAATCGTGTTTTTATCCAAACCTGTTTTTTCCAGTGCGTTCAACACTAAACCCAAATTATCGTCCACAAATGTTACGCAACCATAATAAGCGGCAATTGCTTCTTTTGCCTCTTGGGGACTTGCGGGTGATTCGCGGAAAATATCGGGATTGCCGCCGGTAGTACGACCAATGTACGGAAAATCTTTGAGCGACGAAAACGGCGCCGGCGGATCAGGAATTTTTTTGGGATCGTATAGTGTTGCGAATTTTGTTGGCGAGATATACGGAGTGTGCGGTTTTGATTGACCTAGAGTTATAAAAAACGGTTTTTTATCTGTACTTTTATCAGTAGCGTATTGTTCTAAAAGCGCAACAGCAATTTTGGCGCTTCTCCAATCGCCTTCATTTTCCTGATCAAGACCTGAATCGCCGTAACTGTCCGAGTAAAGCCGTTTACGTTGTTCGTCATTTTGAGGTTCGCGAGTAGTTCGTGGTTTTGCTTTTTTGTTCAAGTCGGGTTTGACGTTAGGAAATTTCAGAATTGGTTGCTGTTCTTTCCAACCTTCCGGTTTGCCAAAATGTTCAATCCGGTCAAAAGCGAGCATCTGTTTCGGAGCAAATTCATGTCCGTTATGATAAAACTTGCCAATGTCAATAGTCGTATAACCGGCTTCCTTGAATAACTCCGGCATTCCGACAACACCTTCCGGTAAAACGTCGCGGATACGTTGCGGATTTTTCCAGAGTCGTGTTGTTGCCGGTCTTAAACCGCTGATAAATGAAGTTCGCGTAGCGTTACAAGCCGAACCTTGACAATAAGCATGTTCAAAACGTACGCCGCTTGCCGCAAGTTTATCAATATTCGGCGTTTTACAAATCGAATTGCCGTAACATCCAAACACATTCCAATGTGTGTCTTCCGTAATAATAAACAACACATTCGGTTTGGACTCATTAGTTTTTTTATCATCAGCCATTATTGTTCCATCAACAAAAAACAACAGTAACAAAAAAATGGTCGCATTATAAAATTTCATAATCTTTCCTTTCACTTTAAGATACATAATTCTAGTATTCATATTTTTTTTATGAATCGAAACAACAAATATATTGCGCATGAAGTCACAGAAACGCAATGGAATTTTCAAAATAAACAGGCACATAAAAGTTGTCATTGAACTAGTTTTCGGATACTGGCTCCAAGTTCAAATGTTGTTTTATTTTCTTTTGTTGGAACGATAATTTTGAGCGGTGTTGTTTCTTCTGTAGTAAATTCGTCAGAAATAACTTTATAGACTTTGGTTCCTTTTTCAATCATTCTTTCCAGTTTCACTATTTCACGAGGGTCCGTGGGCATTATATCAGGAAACGGCGGAACAACAGTTTCTGTTTTTGTAACTATTATCTTGAATTCTCCTTGTGGCGATCCACGAAAATAACCGTTTGTATAGATTTCGGTTTTTCCTGTTTCATCGCTGAATCCGCTTACTGTCCAATGTTTTCCCTGAGAAGGAGAAACCGGCAGAAACAAAACGGATGCACCTGATAAGGGAATTCCTTCTTGTGTTAAATGGATAACACATTGATGGAGTTTCGGTAAACCCTCAGGACGAACACGTCCTCTGTTACAACCGGCAGAAAATAAAAGAAACGAAAAACAAACGATTACAATAATATTTTTATATTGTTTAAAAACACCAAATAGCATATTAAAAACCTCGTTATTACAAATCAAATTATATTTTGTTGGAAGTTACGGTTAAGATACAGCCGTAACTTTCGGTTTTTGAAGTTTATTTTTATTTTTTAATTGTTCTTAAAATGAAACGGATTCACCACAATTAATTGTTGCCAACGCTCCCCAAATACCATAAGGGCTTGCCCCTGTATGCGTAACAATAAGTTCGGGATGTTCGCTGTTAATCGCTTCTGAAATAAACCGTACACTTCCATCGAAAAACGCAGTATTGACTCCACCAACATGATAACTACCCGCAGAATACAATCCCCAACCCAATTCAGGGTTCACCGCATTATTACGATTATTACATGATGGTGAATTGGGCGGAAGAGATGTATTAAAACCAACTCGCGGCGGAAGTCCTTGGGCGAAGTTATGACCTCGAAAAACATTTCCCTTCGTAGCACTGACAGCGGCAGCAGAAAGAAGAGAACGGTTTCCTGAATCAAGTGCGTGATTTTGGCAATCAAGCGGACTTACAGAATAAGGGAAGGTTTCTGACGCATTGAGTGCCAAGCCAACAACAAAGAGTCTTGGGTCAACAGAACCACTGGCTTGAACAGATGATACGGTTTCACTGAATGCCAATGTATTACTCAAACCATCTGTAATGGATTCAAAATTTTTCCAGACATTGCTTGCTGGAGCAGCTGCATCACCATCGTTTGTTGTTACACTAACATGGAAAGGAGCGCGAGGTACACCAAAATGTATTGATGCATATTTCCCAATTGCTTTGTTGTTGACGGCAAGATGGTCACCCAAACATGCAACAAGATTGTTCCGAGCAGCATTGGTCGGAATTCTATTTCCACTCGCATCAACATCAAAAGATAAGCCCGGATTACGGCTTTCTGGATCGGAAGGAC
Organism: Planctomycetaceae bacterium; assembly: GCA_031276415.1. GTDB lineage: Bacteria > Planctomycetota > Planctomycetia > Pirellulales > Thermoguttaceae > WRKP01. Next base: position 1,135 of record JAISNF010000059.1, on the reverse strand, counting down.
AAAGCAGAGTTGGAATACTTCCTTGAACATACTCACTGGGAGCGGATGGTATAATTCTCGTTGCGCTGTTGATAACACCATCGTAACGATTTTGACCTTCATAAAATGGGAGGAGATGAAAGAAGATGCCGTAATAAAGATCTACGGATCCGTCTCCAAACTTCACTTCTCCATTTAATGCTGGAAGAGCGTTATACACGTTGTGGTAATTGTGCAACGCTAATTCGATCTGTTTCATATTGTTCGAACATTGCATCCGTCTTGCTGCCTCGCGTGCGGCTTGTACTGCTGGTAACAGAAGAGCGACTAACAACCCGATAATTGCGATTACGACGAGGAGTTCAACTAGCGTAAACGCATTTTTAATTCCCCCCCCCCCCCCGTCATTACCTATTTAAACAACGGGGAATTTGGGAAGAATTTGGCTTGTGGTTTTTTGAGAGAAAAGTGTTGTTGTTTGATTTTGAACGTTAAGATTTTGTAAATCCTTTTTCATGGCTAACTCCTTATTGTTATTGAGTTTAACTAACTTAATTGGAAAAACGATAGTGATTACAGACAAAGTTAAATCTCGTATCACTTCGTGTTAAAGTAAGAGTGTTAGTTGCAAGAACCATGCCAATTCAAAATTCAGGTAATTTCAGCCAAAATCTCTTGTTTTTGACGAATTTTACCGCTAAACCGTAATTGAGCCGTAAAATATCACGGCTTGCCCATCATATTTCACGGGCAAGCCGTGAAATATGATGGGCAAGCGAATGATGTTTAAACCGAAATTTGCTGTTGAGATTGTTTTAACTGGTTTTTTTTATTAACCACAGAGCAAAGAAAATAGTCCACAGATTACGCAGATGATTTTTAAAAGTGTTCGCAGATTGCACTGATAATCGCAGATGAATTTTAAAATAGAAAACAACAAAAAAAATTGGTACCCGTTCACAGAGATTCGTTTAACAAGTTATCATAAGGAAACTTCTAAAAACATTGTTTTAAAAAATCACATCCTTAAAAATAAGGACTTATAAATATTTTTCGTCTAAAAAAAGTAGTTTTTAGAAGTTGCCTTAAATAAAAAGCCGGATTAGAATTTTTAATTTGTTTACAATCAAAAATCAAGAGAGAACGTCAATTTAGT
>JAISNF010000050.1 GCA_031276415.1 Planctomycetaceae bacterium | reverse complement strand
TTCCCCGTTGAGTAAAATCTGTGGTAATTGAGACATACTGATTGAATATAAATGTCCTATTTTTTGAGTAATCCTTTTATTTATATCTAATTCAATAACTGACAAATCCCTTTCATTTTCAGAAACAGGAGTATTGGAAAGTACAGGTTTTGATTCTCTGAATACTTGAACACTAATATCTTTCGTTGTTGTTCCGCCGTTGTTGTCTTTTACGGTAACTGTAATCGTGTAATTACCTTCATCAAGTTTGTATTTTTCCTCATTTGAAATCAAAATGTTACCGGAATTGTCAATCTTGAAACCATTCTTCGTTGATGTTGAATCAATACTGTATTGGGGCTTACTACCCTTATCATTCAAATCGGGATCGTTTATTGTAAATCCTGGCTTAAATAATACGTCTTCTGTTGAGTTTGCAACAAAAATGAAACGGTCTTGGTCACATTTTATTTCCGGTGCATTATTTTCGCCCTTAATACGAATCAAAACTTTTCCGACCGGAGAAATTGAACCGATTGCATCACGTACAGAAACAGGAACCGCAACATCTAACCATTGACCAACACCAAGTTTTTTGTAATTCGATGAATTTGACCAAAAGACAAGATTCCCTGCAATAATGTTGACGGAACCAAACGAATCAGAATCCAATGGTTTTTCTGTTCCGCCGCTCCATTTTTCAAATGAAACAGGATTTGTATTATCAAGAACAATTGAATAAGCGTCCAAACCGTCAGGAAGTGTCCAATTTTCAAGAATATCAGATTTTGATACAACAATTTTCTCAACCGTTCCATTGCTTTCTGTTGCGGAATATTTTCCGTCCGTTCCGATAATTTGATTAGGTTGTCCAGTTGGTGCTGTTACGGTTCCGGTGATTGTTAATTCAATTGTTCCCAAACCCGTCAAACCGTATTGTGTATCGGTAATAGTGTACTGAAATTTCAGTTTGAGGTTTTCAGTTTGTTTCAGATATTCAAAATTTTTGTCCGGCGTAAATACAAAGTTGCCGTTTTTATCAAGAGTTGCGACTGTTTCCAAAGCAACATTTTGGGGAAGTGTATCGAAACCATCTGCATTAACAAGAGTTAATCCGCTTGTTGTGAATCCGCCTTTTTCGGCAATTGTCGGCGTAACTTTTATTCCTGTTAATTGTTCTGTTTCCGTTGTCCGTAAAACTAAGTTCGTCGCAGTTGGAACAGCAACCGGATTTAAATTGATTGTTAATGTTTTCGAAACAATTCCGCCGCTAATACTTTTTACGGTAACATCCAACGTAACAACCGACTTTATAGAACGATTTTGTAGTTTTGACGTATCAATATTGAATGTTCCGGTTGTTGTATTGAATCCGGTAATCAATCCGTTGTTGGCTGAAACACTTCCATCTCTAACATTCGAAAATGAATAAATGAAACCGGTTGCGTCTTTCTTGTCGGGATCCGTAACTGAAAATTCGGCGGCTATCGTTTTAACCGGATTGTTAATATCGTTCGAAATAATCGAAAACGCCGTTTGGTTCGCCGTCAGAACCGACGGATTGTCTTTGCCGTTTGCTGTTATGCGCAATGTTCCGGTGTTGGGCGATTGTCCGTATTCGTCTGTTACACCGTAGGACACTGTAATTGTCAGAGTTTCGTTCAATCCAAGATCGTCAAAAAAAGAATCCGAAACATTAAACGTTACGCCGCTATTATTCCCGCTAGTGTTCAAGGACAAATATTGTTGCAGAGTTGCGGGAGTGTATTTTGACAGGTGTACATTATTAGAAGAAGACACGGACTGAATAACCGGATTGACCACCGATAATTTGGTTTTACGATCAGGATCACTCCAACATGCCAGAATAGTGCTTGTTTTGATTGTCCCGGAACCGGCGGTTTGGTTGAACGTTAAACTCAACGGCTCTGAATTACTCAATACCGGTAACTCATTTTGACCCGTTACGGTAAATGTCGCCGTAAAAGAATATTCGTTGCCGTAAACATCCTGCGTTACCACAGGAATATTTACCGTTTCCGTTTCACCCTGCGCCAGTTTGGTCATGTTCGCACCGGCAACAAAGGTCAAAGAACCATTCGTTTGAAGCGTCACTGTTCCAAGACCATTCGATAATATTTTGCTTTGACCGCTTTGAAGAAACTGTCCGTCAACACTTTGAACATGATGATTCGACGGAACGGTAACATTACCGTTACCGCTGTCCTGAAAGGTGAACGGCACCGGATCAACCTGCGCAACAGAATAAGAGTTTACTGTTACGGACGGAGTATTCGCTTTTTGTTGCGCTGTTACATTATCGGTCAGATCAATTTTCCCGTCGCCATTCGCATCCACTTCGGGATAGGCTTTGGCAATCGGCATCGCCGAAGCCGCTCCCGCATAACTGGTGTTCGCCAAAAGATCATTGTAATAGGCAACACGATTCGCCCAAGAACTCGGATTGCTTCGTTGCGCAATCGCCGCCAACACCAAAATATCCAAACCGGATTTTATCGGATTCTCCTCTGAAATAACAAACGTAAAATTACCCGCACCGCCATCCGCTGAAACAAAAATAGAATAAGAACCCGTCGTCAACATTGCGGAGGCGTTACTTGTTGATGTTCCATTAACGATATTCGATAAACCCATCAATTGACCGGTTGAGCGATTAAATAAACGAAGTTGCGAAGGATCAAGCGTGCTGCCGCTTGAACGCTGAACCGTAAAATCAAATTGTGTTACTGTATTTTTATTTGTTGTCAAATCAAATTGAATTTCTGCGGGGGTATTTGGTTGGGCGTAACCTGTTACCGGTCCCAAGACGTTTACTGAAAGAAGTTCCCGCGATTCCAATATCTCAAACCGTGTTAAACGTCGTGTTTGCCATCCATGTGGGCGTGTTTTATGTGATGAGGTGATGCTGTTTAACAGATTTTTTAAGTTTTGAAAAAACTTCATTTGTTTTTCTTTTTGTTTATGTTCTTGCTCATGTACCGGCAATAAATACTTTACGGATTAGTTTTCGGAAAAAACCGTTCCGCCAAAAATCAACAAACGAAGAATAGTTATTTTCTCAAGATCGCTCAAGACTATTTTCAATATTTTGAAAAAAATTTTGAAATCACCCGAAATTATTCGGTAAAACATTAGGGAACTTCTAAAAAACCACAAATATATTTTTATTAACCACAGAAAACACAGAGTTCACAGAGGAATTTTTATTTCTCAATCTTAACCCCGCAGGGGTGTGATGTGCATAACCGTAGGTGTAGCGCAGCGGAACCTACGGATCGCGGCAACACCCAACACAATTTTTCAAAGCCCCGCACGGGGCGAGATTATCAGCCCGAACAACCATAATCTCGCCCCATGCGGGGCTTTGTTTGGTGTGGTTGATACGTTTATCCGTAGGTTCCGCTTCGCTACACCTACGGTTATGCATAATCACACCCCTGCGGGGTTAAGATTGATTTTTTCATTATGATAACTTGTTAAACGAATCTCCGTGAAACGGTTACTATATTTTTATTAACCACAGAGAAAAGAAAATTAGTCCGCAGATGACGCTGATAGACGCAGATGAATTTTAAAATTATCCGCGATAATCAGCGTAATCTGCGGACGTTTTTTTCTGTGAACTCTGCGTTCTCTGTGGTTAAATAATCTGTGCTTAAATAAAAAAGCCGGTTATTAGAAGTTGCCCAATTTAACCGGAAAAGAATTTTTTCTGAATTTTTTCTGTTGTTGTTGGTATTTTCCTGTTGCATTGAACCGCACTTATTTGTTAGAATATGGCACTTTGCTCAATGACGGAAGTTTTCCGTTTTTTCAACAACATTTTCCAATCAACATTTTTTAATTTTTTAGAAACCAGATTTTCTATGACTCACAATCAATTTCGCCGACCAATTTTCTGTATATTTTTTTCTTCACTCCTTTTTCTTACGGCTTGCCAAAAAGAAATTTCCGGTGAACCGCTCGTTCCGCCCAATACCAGCGGTGAAGCGGTTGCGGTTCCCTCCGGCACATCATCCGGCACCAATGAGTTATTGCCATTGGTTCCCGGTATTCGTGAGCGGATAGTTGCCCAAAATTACATCCGAATTTTGGAGCAAAATCATATCTCACAACGGAAACTTGACCGCAATGTTTCGCGTGAAGCCCTGCGGCTTTATATTAAAGGACTTGACCCGCTTAAACTTTATTTTTATCAATCCGATATTGATAAATTTCGGGCGGAATACGAAGAAACCCTCTGTGATTTGGTAAAAAAACGGAATATCAATCCGCCGTTTGAAATTTACAATTGTTATCTTGACCGAATCAAAGAACGGGTTGATATGATTATGAAAATTCTCGATACACTCCATGATTTCACTCTTGATGAGGAAATCGTTCGGGATAAATCGAAAGATTTTGCGATTGATAAGGAAATTCTCACGGAAAAAGGACTTCAACATTGGCCTAAAACGCAGGAAGAAGCATACGAGCGTTGGCGAAAACGAATTAAAAGCGATATTCTTTCTCTCAAATCCGAAATACGCGATCAGGAAAAAGAACGTCAGAAAGCAATCGCCGAAGGTAAAGAACCCAAAAAAGTAGAACAACGTGATCCGATTGAACGCTTGCAAAAACGTTATTTGAGTTTTAGAAGACGTATGCTTTTTGAAATTCATATTGCCAACGGTAAAATTATTGATGATATTAAAAAAGCGGCTAATGACGAGGTAATGGAAGCGTATCTTTCCGCGATTTCCGGTGCGCTTGATCCGCACACTTCTTACATGTCGCCGAAAACTCTTGAAGACTTCAACACAATGATGCGGAAAGCACTTGAAGGAATCGGAGCAACTCTGACTTCGGAAGACGGTCATACGGTTGTCAAAAAACTCGTCAAAGGCGGTCCGGCAGAGAAAGCAGGGGAACTTAAAGAAAACGATAAAATCACCGGTGTCGGACAAGGAAAAGACGGCAAAATCGAAGATGTGGTTGATTCTAAACTTTCCGATGTTGTCAAGTTAATTCGGGGTCCCAAAGGAACAATTGTTCGTCTGGAAATTCTTCCGGCAGACGGAACGGCATCGAAAATTATTGAAATTGTTCGTGATAAAGTAAATCTTGAAGATCAGGCGGCAATAAAAGAAATTTTCGAAGCCGGTCAAAAAACTGACGGAACTCCTTACAAAATCGGTGTTATTGAACTTCCTGATTTTTATCTTGATATGGAGGCTTTTCGGCGCGGCGATCCTAAGGCGCGAAGTACGACTACGGATGTGAAAGAATTTCTCAAATATTTTGTCGAACAAAATGTTGATCTTGTTGTTCTTGATTTGAAATCGAATGGCGGCGGTTCACTTCAAGAGGCGATTGCGTTGACGGGACTTTTCATTGAGTCGGGAAATGTTGTTCAAACCAAAGACGAAACAAGCAGCCGCCCTCAGCAGCGGGACGATTTTGATCCGAACTGTGATTGGACGGGACCGTTGGTTGTTGTTACGAGTAAATTCAGTGCCAGTGCCAGTGAAATTTTTGCCGGAGCCATTAAGGATTATAAACGTGGTCTGATTGTCGGTGATTCACGGACGCACGGCAAAGGAACCGTGCAACAAATGCGGGATATTAGCGAAGATATTTTCAACAGTGATAATGTCGAATTGGGGGCGATTAAAATTACTATTCAGGGATTTTATCGTCCGAGCGGAGTTTCACCGCAACGTGAAGGAGTGGCGGCGGATGTGATTATTCCGTCATACACCGATGCGCTTGAAGATATTTGCGAATCTGATCTTGATAATGCGTTGACGTTGAACAAAGTTTCGCAAGCCAAAAATTTTCAAATCAAAACGGCTTATGTTGTACCGCAAATCAGTGAAGAACTTCAAAAACGGTCGGATGAACGTGTTTTGAATAATGAAGATTTCAAAAAGCGTAAAAAAGAAATTGAGGCGTACAAAGAACTCCGTTCCCGGAAGGCAACAACGCTAAACGAAGAGAAATTTTTCGAAGAGCAGGAACGTCTTAACGCCGGAAAAACCGAAAAGGAAGAACTTGAAGATTTACTTGAGAGCGAGGGTAAAATCAAGCGGACTTATTATCTTGATGAAGTGTTAGCGATTGGTATTGATTACCTTGAGTTGCTCCAGAAAAACGGTATCACCTTCCCAAAAGAGCGAACAATTCTTCAAAAATCATCTCCATTTAATATCCTATTTGGACGCTGATAATTAATTTGATAATTAAAATAATGCCGCAAGCGGAATTGCCTTTATTATGATTTTCCGCAATCAATTCTATTCAATCTTAACCTCTGGCGGGGTTTTATATCGAAACAACATCAACCGTTGTAACATTTCGGCGAACAATCCGGCGGTTAAAACCGCCGGTTAATATTGGAAAATAAAATATTACAAAAATAAGATGTCCTCAATTTTTTTTCCGGCTGACGGTGATTCCAATTTAACAAAAGAACGTTTTGACGCTTCAACTCATGCTGATCGAATGACACGTGTTGGAAGTGTTGTTCGGGAGTTGGCAGTTTTGGTTGGAGTTTATCTGGAAGGACAAAACATCGCCGCCTCTCCGCTTGACGAACTTTCCGGTCTGGCTGAAGCGGCTCAAGTTCGTGAAGTCGGACGCATCACACAACGACGGCGAAAACCGGAAGCCGCAACCTACATCGGAAGCGGAAAACTCGAAGAATTAAAAGAATTAGTCAATACAGTTGACGCAAATCTTGTCATTTTTGACAACGACCTCGCTCCAAGTCAAACAAAAAATCTTGAAGAATATCTGAAAATTAAAGTTATTGACCGCACAGAATTAATTCTTGATATTTTCGCAAGCCGTGCGCGAACCAATGAAGCACGCTTAGCAGTGGAACTGGCGCAACTGGAATATTCGTTGCCAAGACTCAAAAGAATGTGGACACATCTTGAACGTCAGGGAGTTGGCGGTGTAGGATTGCGAGGTCCCGGTGAAAAACAGTTGGAAGTTGACCGGCGTTTGGCACAAAAACGTATTCTCGATCTCAAATCCGAACTAAATATCATTCAACAACGCCGCCATCGTGAAGTTGCCGCGCGGAAAACATCGCGAACCGTTTCGTTGGTCGGTTACACAAACGCCGGTAAAAGTACGCTCTTAAACCGATTAACAAATTCGGACGAATATGTCAAAGATCAACTTTTTGCGACATTGGACACTCGGACGCGTCGTTGGCATTTACCTGGTTGGGGACCGGTTTTGTTGAGTGATACGGTTGGATTTGTTCGTGATTTGCCGCATCATCTGATCGCCAGTTTCCGCGCAACTCTGGAAGAAGCCAATCAAGCCGATCTTCTGCTTCATGTCGCTGACGCATCAAGCCGTCATGCGGATATTCAAATTGAAGCGGCGTTTCAGGTTTTAACGGACATCGGAATTCGTGAAAAAGATACACTTTTGGTTCTAAATAAAATTGACGTTTTGGAACCGGATCGCTTGGAAATTCTTTTGGCAAAATATCCCAATGCGGTTCCGATTAGTGCCGGAAACGGGTTGGGAATTGAAAATCTGACGGTTGCGGTAAGCGATATTCTGAGCAAGGAATTTCTCGATTTAACCCTTGAAATACCGGTTGCCAATGGTCGCATCATGGCGTTATTGGCACGGGACGGAGAAATTCTCTCAAAACATTATGGCGAAGAAACCGTTTCGGTTCATTGCCGGATTCCAAAACATTTACTCGGACGTTTACGGCAAGAAAAAGAAATTCACGGACTCCCCGAAAATATTACAACAAGGAACTTCTAATAACTATTTTTTTTATTAACCACAGAGTTCATAGAAGACACAGAGAAGAAAAATTTTGTATTTATTTAGTAGTGTCTCGGTTCAGTTAAAATTCTGTAATATTTCCTAAGTCCCGCAGGGACGGGATGTGCATAACCGTAGGTTTAGCGAAGCGCAACCTACGGATAAACACGTATCAACCACACCAAACAAAGCCCCGCATGGGGCGAGATTATGGTTGTTACGGTTGATAATCTCGCCCTTGCAGGGCTTAAAAAATTGTGTTGGGTGTTGCCGATCCGTAGGTTCCGCTGCGCTACACCTACGGTTATGCACATCACACCCCTGCGGGGTTAAGATTGAAAAATCATCAACTGTACTAGAAACGCAATACATTGCATCTTTACGATTTAAACCTATTACCGTGAACGGTTACAATATTTTTGTACATTTTATTGTTTTGTATTCTCAAAAAATCATCAGCGAAAATCTGCGTAATCTGCGGACACTTTTTTTTATCTGCGATCATCAGCGTAATCAGCGGACGCTTTTTTTTGTGAACTCTGTGTTCTCTGTGGTTAACTAATCTGTTTATTTTATTAGTTCTTTGAGGACTTGGTCAGTTGAAATATTTTCGGCTTGCCCTTCAAAATTGAGTATCATTCGGTGCCGGAAAACCATTGGAGCAAGAGTTTTGAGGTCTTCACGGGCAACATTGAAACGCCCGTCCAAAACCGCATTAATTTTTGCCCCAAGCAATAAGGCTTGCGCACCACGCGGACTGGCTCCAAACCGAATATATTTTTTGACAAACGGCGTTGCTTTGGGATGATCAGGATGCGTTCCCATACAAAGTTCAACCGCATACCGGACAACCTCGTCAATCACCGGAACTTCGCGTGCAAGTTTCCCCATTTCAAGAATACGGTTCATCGGAAATGTGGACTCAATTTTTGGATTCGCAGCAGTTGTCGTCCGATCAAGTATCGTAACCATCTCCTCCATTGTCGGAAACGGAACAATAATTTTACAGAAAAACCGGTCAAGTTGCGCTTCCGGCAAAGGATAAGTTCCTTCCATTTCAAGCGGATTTTGCGTTGCCAACACGAAAAATAAATTTTCAAGCGGATGCGTTACCCCGCCAACCGTAACCGAATGCTCTTGCATCGCTTCAAGCAACGCCGATTGCGTTTTGGGTGTTGCACGATTGATTTCGTCCGCCAGAACAATATTCGCAAAAACCGGACCTCTTTGAAATGTAAATTTCCGGTCACTGTCGTTGCTGTCGTTCATAATATTTGTTCCGGTCAAATCGGCTGGCATCAAGTCCGGCGTAAACTGAATACGGGAAAATTTCCCCTCAATCGCCTCCGCCAATGTTCGGACAAGCAAGGTTTTCCCAAGTCCCGGAACTCCTTCAAGAAGAATATGTCCGCCGGCAATCATTGCAATAATTGTGTTCCGCACAACTTCATTTTGACCAACCAAAACTCGGCTAATCTCCGTTTCAAGTTTTCGGACATCTTCACAAAACCGTTCAAGACGATCACGCAATTCTTTTTCTTCAAGCATGGAAATTTAACAAAAATAGGGTCGAAAATAGTCTTGCTATCGGAACAATTACCACAACAATTATTATCATCATCCGTATTAACTATTGAAAAATCCGCAATAAAACTTGGGCAACAATTTCTTTATCGAATGGTTTAGGCAGGAAATCATCGGCACCAAGTTTTAGACCTTTGATAACATTTTTGGCATCGCTTTCTGTGGAAACGAGAACAAACGGAGTTCCGTCATACCATGATTCCTGCATGAGTTTGAAACAAAGTTCGAATCCGTCCATGACCGGCATACTAATATCGGAAAAAACAATAACGGTTTCTTTGATAAGTTCTTCTAATTTTTCGAGAGCAACTTTGCCGTTCACCGCTTCGTTGACAGTGAAACCGAGTTCTTCCAAAATCATACGGAAAATCCGGCGAGTCGGAACAGAATCGTCAACAATAAACGCCTGAGGATGCGGCGGCAAAACCGCTCGCACTTGTTCAGAAGGAAGAGGAAGAGTTTGATCTGACATTGTTTCACCGATTTGTCAAAAAAATTTTGTACCAAAGGAAAAATAATTCTATTCCGTAAAATGTTTAACTGCTAGTAACTTCTAATAACTGGCTTTTTATTTAAGCACAGATTATTTAACCACAGAGAACACAGAGTTCACAGAGAGGAATTTTTTAAAATTATTTTAGATCAAAAATCAATGATAATATTAGGAAACTTCTAAAACATTGTTTTTAAAAATCACATCCTTAAAAATAAGGACTTGTAACTATTTTTCGTCTAAAAAAGTATCTTTTTAGAAGTTGCCATTAAATAACGTTTCGATTCCAATTAAAAATTCCTCTGCGTTCTCTGTGTCCTCTGTGGTTAATAAAAATAAATTTGTGGTTTTTAGAAGTTTCCTACTGGACATTGAATATTATCAATCACTTTGGAATGATACGCCAATATTCCTACGAAGTGAAGGGCGATAATTTTTAACGAAGGTGAAAATTAAGGGCGTTGAGAGTGATAATAATACAAGCGGATTCACTCTCAACACGTTTTGTTTTTCAATACTTTACGTAGATTTTTATCCGACAATTTCTGTAATTTTAACAAGTGTATAAATTTGCCGATGTCCGGTTTTCCGTTTAGAATTTTTCCGTCGTCGAAACTTAGCAATTGTCAATTTGGGACCTTTTTGATCGGCGATTACTTCGGCAACAACTTTAGCGCCGGCGATAGTTGGCTGACCGAGTTTAACTTCGTTTCCATCGCTGATTGCCAAAACATCGGAAAATTCAATAATTGCTCCCGATTTTTCTTCTGGACGATAATCAATCATTAGTCTTTTATTGCGTTCAACTTTGAGTTGCCGTCCGCCGTCTTTAATAATTGCATACATTTTGGTTTAGCCTGAAAATTTACCTGAAATTTTATATTTATTGAAAATCATCTTTTATAACACCGGAAACATTTTAAGTTAATATTAAAACATTTGTAAGTTAATGTTTATCAATCTGATTACAATCCAACGAGTTACAATTCCGTTGAAATTGAGGGCAAACATGATCCGGTTTTACGATAGATGAACGCTGTAAAGGAAAAAGTCAATTAAAAAGTTTAGTATTTTAATTAAAAAGTTTAGTATTTTAATTAAAGAGTTTAGTATTTTAATTGGAATTTCCTCAATGACAAGGGGGAGCATTTCGCCGAAATAACCGAAATCATCGCAGATGATTTTTAAATTTGTCCGCAGATGACGAAGATATTCGCAAATGTTTTTAAATATAAAACAAAAAAATTATCTGCGATAATCAGCGTAATCTGCGGACATGTTTTCTTTTCTCTGTGTCTTCGGTTTAGCAAAAAAATATCCCTGTTGACAAAAAAGAGGGGATAGATTAAACTTTGAAAACTAATTTCAACCTAATTCAGTTGCGAGATGTTGTTTTTTTCTTGCCGTCATTGTTTTGCGGCGGGCATGTTCGCAAGGGATTTTTGGGTTTTGACAAAACTTTTGAACAAGGAGATTTAACAATGGAAAATTTAATGAGATTTTTGGTTGTGTTTTTGGCGAATTTGTTGGTGAAATACCAGCAAATGTTAAAC
>JAISNF010000016.1 GCA_031276415.1 Planctomycetaceae bacterium | reverse complement strand
TTAAATCACCGTGTTCAAAAGATTTTTCAAAACCCAAAAATTCCCTTGCGAACATGCCCGCCGCAACACAATGACGGCAATAAAAAATAACATCTCGCAACTGAATTAGGCTGAATTAGTTTCCAAAGTTTAATCTAAATACCCTTTTTAGTCAACGGGGATATTTTTTTCGTCAAAAGAAGGCTCAGATTTTAGTTAATAGTTAGTAGTGTATAGTTTCGCAAGCGGATTACAACCGCAACGTGAATAATTCCGCTTGTGAACACTATTCACTACTAATGATAAACTATTCACTAAAAAATCATCTGCGAATATCTGCGAAATCTGCGGACAATTTTTAAAATCATCTGCGTCATTTGTGGAAAAATATTGTTTACCTCTTGAATAAAAAATTGAAAAGGCTAATTTATAACAGAATTGAATATAAAAAAGGTTCGTAACATCAACGAAATTTATTTTCACAAACAAAAAAAATTATGAAAACCAAAATTATTGCCGTTCTTTTTTTCATTGTGCTATCATGGACACTCGTAGCCGCAGAGGAACAACCGAATATTGTTCTTATTATTTCAGACGATCAACATTGGGGAGATTATGGTTTTATGGGACATTCTGTTCTCAAAACACCTTGTCTTGATCGACTTGCCGAACAGGGATTGCTTTTTACGCATGGTTATGTTCCGGCGTCGTTATGTTGTCCAAGTCTTGCGTCGCTTATTACCGGACAATATCCCCACCAACACCACATCACCAGTAATGATCCGCCGTTGCCGGATGGAATGAAAAAAGCCGAATTTTACAAAACTCAAGCCTACCGCGAAGGTCGTAATTTAATGATTGAACAAATAAAAAAGGTTCCGACGTTACCAAAATTATTGGCGAAACGAGGTTATCTTTCAATGCAAACAGGGAAATGGTGGTTGGGCGATTATTCGTCCGGCGGTTTTACGCACGGAATGACAAAAGGCGGACGTCACGGTGATGACGGTTTGAAGATTGGACGCAATACCATGCAACCGATTAGCGATTTTCTCGATCTGGCGGCAAAAGAAAAGAAGCCGTTTTTTCTTTGGTATGCTCCGATGTTGCCGCATGCCCCGCACGATCCGGCAGAACAATTTCTGAACAATTATAAGGACAAAACCGATTCAATTTATCAGGCGAAATATTGGGGAAATGTTGAACGTTTTGACCAAACCTGTGGTCAATTGCTTGACGAATTAGACCGGCGCGGTTTGACGGAAAAAACGATTGTGGTGTATGTTTGTGACAACGGCTGGATTCAAAATCAGGACAATCACCGTTTCGCTCCCAAATCGAAACAATCTCCGTATGACGGCGGATTGCGAACGCCCATTATTATACGTTGGACAGGACATATTGTACCAAATAAAAATAACACGAATTCTGTTTCATCGCTTGATATTGTTCCGACATTGTTGAAGTTGGTTGGTCTTGAAAAAGATATTTCGCAGCCAGGTATTGATTTGCTTGATTCCAACGCCGTCGAATCACGCAAAGCGGTGTTTGGCGAATGTTTTACGCACGATTTTGTTGATTTACTGCGATCAGAAAAGAACTTGCGGTTTCGTTGGATGGTTGCGGACGGTTGGAAATTGATTGTTCCTCAACCTGCGGAAAAAACAGGAATCGAACTGTATTATTTACCGGACGACCCGAACGAAACAAAAAATCTCGCCGAATCTCAGCAAGAACGTGTGAAATTAATGTTGCCTAAACTCAATTCGTTTTATGATCCCAATTTTAGTAATAATTAGTAATTATTTGGTAACTTCTAATAACCGGTTTTTTATTTACCCCGAAGTTCCGGAGTCTATTTTTGTTAAGTCCTTGTATTCAATCCGGTTATAAAAAATTTGATTGTTTTGAACTGGCTACAAATTTTTCTTGTAAAAGGCGATGAGACCGTTGGTTGAAGAATCGTGCGATAGAACAGTTTGGTCATTCAACAGTTCCGGTAATACCACATTGGCAAGTTGTTTACCAAGTTCAACACCCATCTGATCAAATGAGTTAATGTTCCAAATAATACCTTGCACGAAAATTTTGTGTTCGTAAAACGCAATCAGCGAACCAAGAGTTTTAGGTGTTAGTTTTTTGAAAAAGAACGAATTGGTTGGGCGATTACCCGAAAAAACCTTCGACGGAGCAAGCCGTAACACCTCACCCTCCGGCAATCCCGATTGGCGTAACTCTTCCGCCGCTTCATCAAATGTTCGCCCCTTCATGAGTGCTTCTGTCTGCGCCAAAAAATTAGCAAGAAGTTTCGGATGATGATCGCCGATTGGATTTTGCGATTGAACCGGAGCCAAAAAATCACAAGGAATCAATTTCGTTCCCTGATGAATCAATTGATAAAAAGCGTGTTGACCATTCGTCCCCGGTTCGCCCCAAATAATAGAACCCGTCGAATAATCAACAACCTTGTTGTTACGGTCAACACTTTTACCGTTACTTTCCATATCACCCTGTTGAAAATAAGCGGCAAAACGGTGCATGTATTGATCATACGGTAAAATCGCCTGACTGTCCGCATCCCAAAAGTTATTGTACCAAATTCCCAGCAACGCCATCACAACAGGAATATTTTGTTCCAACGGAGTATTAAGAAAATGTTCATCGGCTTCAAAGGCTCCGGTCAAAAGAGTTTCAAAATTTTCATAACCAATCGCCAACACAATTGATAAACCAATCGCCGACCAAAGCGAATAACGCCCGCCAACCCAATCCCAAAACACAAACATATTGGCAGGATCAATTCCAAATAACTCAACCTTTTGACGGTTCGTCGAAATCGCAACAAAATGTTTCGCCACGTCAGAAGCCTGACAACCCTCACCGGAAAGAAACCATTTTTTAGCAGATTCTGCGTTGGTCATTGTTTCCTGTGTCGTAAATGTTTTTGACGCAACAATAAATAAAGTTGTTTCCTGATTAAGTTTTTTAAGTGTTTCGGCAATATGTGTCCCGTCAACATTTGAAACGAAATGAAGATTGATTCGCGTTTGGTATGGTTTCAACGCTTCTGTAACCATAACAGGACCAAGATCGGAACCACCAATACCACTATTCACCACATCGGTAATCGGTTTGCCGGTGTAACCTTTCCAGTTGCCGTCAAGAATTTGTATCGAAAAAGTTTTCATCTTTTCCAATACAGTATTAATATCCGGCATGACATCAACACCGTCCACAAAAACCGGTCGGTTCGAGCGGTTACGCAACGCCGTATGCAATACCGCTCGCTTTTCAGTATGATTGATTTTTTCACCGGAAAACATCTTTTCCTGAAATTCGGTAACATTTCTTTCTTTCGCCAAATCAATTAAGAGTTTAAGAGTTTCTTTGGTGATTCGGTTCTTCGAATAATCGAACAGAATACTGTCGCCGAATAAAATGGAAAATTCGTCAAACCGTTTGGGATTTTTGGCGAAAAGTTCCCGCATTGTAACAGTTTCAAAAAATTGCCGGTGTTTTTGCAACGCCGTCCATGCGGCGGATTTTGTTAAGTCAGACATTGGATTAAGTTTGAGTTAAATTTGAGTTAAGGAAACTTTTAAAAAACGATAAATTTATTTTTATTAACCACGAGAAAAGAAAATAGTCCGCAAGCGGAATTATTGCCCAAAAATTTTTAATCCGCATTACAACACTATTCGCTCATCTGCGACGATCTGCGGACAATTTTTCTCTGTGAACTCTGTATTCTCTGTGGTTAAATAATCTGTGTTAAAAAAAAGCGGTTATTAGAAGTTCTCTATTATTCTTTTTTTATTATTCCTTCGATTCCGAATTCGCGCATTGCTGATTCTACTTCGTTTATTTGTTGTTGTGTAATTCCTTTTTCTGAGGTTATTTTGAATTGCAATGATATTTCAATATTATTGTTTCCGGCGTTTAGTCGGGTTAATACTGTTGTGTAAAATTTTTGCCATTTTTGATATGGAATTGTTCCTGACCATGATAATTTATGAACTAAATCTTGATCAA
>JAISNF010000349.1 GCA_031276415.1 Planctomycetaceae bacterium | reverse complement strand
CTACACCTACGGTTATGCATAATCCCGTCCCTGCGGGACTTAGGAAATATCACGGAATTTCTACACTAAACCGAGACACTATTGAATAAATACAAATTTTTCTTCTCTGTGCTCTCTGTCTCCTCTGTGGTTAATAAAAATAAATCTGTGGTTTTTAGAAATTCCCTATAATTGGAATTCTCTAAAAATTCTTGATTGATTTATTTTATTTCTTTTTGATTGGAGTACCGGCTGCATTTTTGAATTATTTGTGATAAAATTCTGAAAATTCCGGCAACTCGGTAATTCCGCCATGTTCAGAGTAAGGTCATGTTCGGATAATAACCACATTTTATCACTGTTTTTCACGTTTCAATTTTTCACGTTTCAATGAAAACTGCAATTAGCCGCGAAGGTGTTTATTTTTTGTTTATCGTCCTTGTAATTCTCGTAGGCTCGGTTATTCGGGAAGTTAATCCGATGTTGCTTTTTGCGGCGTTTCTTTGCGCTCCATTGGTAATCGCCTGGCGTTTGGGACGACGCTCATTGCGAGGTTTGCAAATTCGTCGAATATTGCCACTGCAAATTTTCGCTGGGGAACCGTTTATCGTTCACCTCGAAACAATAAACCCCAAACCCCAATCTTGGTGGTCGCTTTCCAGTTGGGGCGTTGTCGTCGTAGATCGAATACAACCATTGCATAACAACCCCAAAGAAAAACAATCGAAAATTAAACCCTACGAACCCGCCGTTTATTTCGAATATATCCCAAACGGTCAAACCAGAAAAAAATCCTACGCCGGTCGCCTCCCACAACGCGGACGTTACAAAATCGGTCCCGCAATGATCTCAACCCGTTTTCCCTTTGGCTTCTTTCGACACTGGATGGAACAACCTGCCAATAACGGCGAAAATACCGAATTTTGCGTTTTTCCCAAACTCGGTAAACTTTCCACCCACTGGAAAACCCGACAGCATGAAGCCAATGAAAATCAACAACGTAATCAATATCGTCCGTCCCGCATTTCCGGCGAATTTTTAGGCGTCCGGCGTTGGCAACACGGCGATTCCAAAAAATGGATTCACTGGCGGGCATGGGCAAAACATCATGAACCGGTTGTCCGACAATTTGAACAAAATCAAAACCGCGATTGCGCCGTTCTGATTGATTTGTATCAGCAAGAAGAATATAACGAAATTCAACGCGAAAATTTTGAACTGGCAATCAGTTTTACCGCAACTCTTGTTTCCGAATTAACACGGCGCTGCGGTTGTAATCTGTTTTTTTCAACCAATACCGGATACAATGATTATCTTTACGGTCCGATTTGTTTACCGATTGTCGAGAGTATTTTGTATCGTTTGGCATTGGCAGAACCAAGCCGCGAAGATGGTTTAGCCCAAACTCTGTTTAAAGCGGTTGCCCAAATTGATCCGAGTGCAGAGTTGATTCTTATCACCCCGACATCGTTTAATTTATTGCAATCACCCCGTTTTCAGGAAAGCCAATCCGACCCGCGATTTCGGTCTTTATTGCAACGTATTCGGATTATTGATACATCAAACAAGGATCTGGAAACAATTTTTAGCGTGTAACTCTCAATACAAACAATATAAATATTACAAATATTGAGACAACACGGAATTTTCAGAGCCGTTTGGAATCCGTTTTATGTTTGGATTCGCTAAAAACGCCAAAATATTACAAA
Source organism: Planctomycetaceae bacterium (assembly GCA_031276415.1). GTDB lineage: Bacteria > Planctomycetota > Planctomycetia > Pirellulales > Thermoguttaceae > WRKP01. The sequence goes on along the minus strand of JAISNF010000349.1, from coordinate 1,606 downwards.
AAAACATATTAACAATTTTAATGCACAAAAATATATTCAATGGAAGAAACTATTTTAATTCTTGATTTCGGTGCCCAATATGTTCAATTGATTGCGCGGCGAATTCGTGAAAACGGTGTTTATTCAAAAATTGTTCCGCATACGATTACTGTTGATGAAGTTCGGCGTCTTGCTCCGAAAGGGATCATTTTGTCAGGCGGACCATCCAGTGTTTACGGGGAAGACGCCAAATGTTGTGATTTGAAGTTGTTTGATCTGGACATTCCGTTGCTTGGAATTTGTTACGGAATGCAATTACTGGTTCAAAATTTTGGCGGAACAGTATCGCCGGCATCGGGTCGGGAATACGGACGCGCAACACTCGAATTAACTCAAAACGGTACGCAATCGCCGCTTTTTCACGGAACTCCAACAATACGGCAAGTTTGGATGAGTCACGGCGATCATGTTACGCAATTGCCGCCGGAATTTGAATTGCTTGCTGTTTCTCCCAATTGCCCGATTTGCGCAACAAAACATCGCGGGAAAAATCTTTACGGAGTTCAGTTTCATCCCGAAGTGATTCACACGCAATATGGTACGGAAACATTTTACCGGTTTGTTCGTGATATTTGCGGTTGTCGCGGAACATGGACGATGAAGAATTTTGCGGTAACCGCTGTGGAACGTTTCCGCAACGAAATTGGTCGTGGTCAGGTAATTTGCGGACTTTCCGGCGGAGTTGATTCGGCGGTTGTTGCTGCAATTTTATCAAAATCGATTGGCAGGCAACTCAAATGTATTCTGGTTGATAACGGTTTGTTACGCAAAGGCGAAACGGATGCGGTTATTCGGGCGTTTAGCGGACATTTTGATGTTGAATTTAGTGCGATTGACGCTTCGGACGGTTTTTTGAAACGGCTTGCCGGAATTGAAGAACCGCAGGAAAAACGTCGGCGCATCGGACATTATTTTATTGATGTTTTCTCGGAGGCGGCGAAAAAATTCGGTAACGCCCAATATCTTGCTCAGGGAACAATTTATCCTGATATTATTGAAAGCGGTGCCAGTCTTGATCAAACCGGCATTCAGCCTGCCGCAACAATTAAACTTCATCACAATGTCGGCGGTTTACCGGAAAAACTCGGTTTCAAACTCATCGAACCGCTCCGTGAACTTTTCAAAGATGAAGTACGAAAACTTGGGATTGAATTGGGATTGCCGGAAGATTTTGTGTGGCGTCATCCGTTTCCGGGACCGGGACTTGCGGTACGTTGTCTTGGCGAAGTAACCCGTGAAAAACTTGTACGGTTACGTGACGCTGACGCCATTGTCATTGAGGAAATTCAGCGAGCCGGTCTTTACCGCGAAGTGTCGCAGGTTTTTGCGGTCTTGTTGCCGGTGAAAAGTGTTGGAGTGATGGGAGACGGACGAACTTACGATGATGCGATTGCAATTCGTTGTGTTACCACAGACGATTTTATGACTGCCGATTGGTCGCCGCTTCCAGATAATCTGTTGCGAAAAATGTCCACCCGCATTATCAATGAAATTAAAGGAATCAACCGTGTTGTGTACGATATTAGTTCAAAACCGCCCGCAACCATCGAATGGGAATAAATGTAAT
>JAISNF010000627.1 GCA_031276415.1 Planctomycetaceae bacterium | reverse complement strand
TCACGGTAATAGTTTTAAATCGTAGAGACGCAATGTATTGCGTCTCTACAACGGTTAAGATTGTTTTTTTATTACGATAATTTATTGAACGAATCTCCGTGAACAGTTACTAAAAAATTGTCCGCAGATGACGCAGATTGTTTTTAAAAATCATCTGCGATTATCTGCGTCATCTGCGGACTTGATTAAAAATGCGGACTTGTTTGAAATTACAGTCCCGGAATATCAAGGTTTTCTTCTTCGGCAACTTTTCGGAGTTTGGCAAGGGCTCTTGCTTCAATTTGCCGGACTCGCTCTTTTGTAACACCGATTTCCGCTCCCACTTCGTTGAGCGTCAACGGTGCTTCCGTACTGCCAATTCCAAATCGGCTGATAATAATTTTTTGTTCCCGTTCGTCCAATTCATTAAGCAGATAACCAATTTGTTGACGACGTTCAAATTGATCTTTTTCTTCTTGTTGCAGATTTCCTCGCATATCAACCGTTGCACTAAGCAACTCCTCCTCATTCAAATGGAACCTGTCACGATGCTTTTTTTCATCAGGAATCGTTCGGGCAAAATTTCTCGTAACCGCCCAAGTTGCATAAGTACTAAATCGATTCCCTCGACTATAATCAAACTTTTCAACCGCCCGAAGTAACGAAAAATTGCCGTCGCTTATCAAATCAAAAAATGTCGCATAAGGACCAATATGACGTTTCGCAATAGAAACAACAAGACGGAGATTCGCAGAAACGATCTCATTTTTCGTAGCAACCGCCTGCTCATATAACGTTTCAATTTTCGCCATCAAATGAATTTTCGGATGAACAGGGTCATGTTGCGCCCGAAGTTTTGAGGCTTTGAATTTCAGGTAATTCATTTTACGAAACAAATGTATCTCCTGTTCCGCATTGAGAAGCGGAATTCTGTACAACCCCGAAAGATAAGGCGGCAAATTCATTTCCCCCGAAACTTCCGCTTGTTCCGAATCGGAATCAGAATTTGTAACATTTTCCAATTCGCTGTTCGGCACCTCAACAAAAATCGGAATTGATTCCGGTAACGATTGTACCATCGCCGAAGAGATTCGTCTTTTGGGCAAATGTTGAGAAGCACTAACCGGCATTGCGCTAAGAATCATTTTCTCCTTTTCAGGAGTAATCTCATGAAATTCCAAATTGTCAATAAAGTCAAGAGCCAATTCGTCAATCCGTTTAGCACGAAGTTGTCCGATAATCCGATAAATACTTCCACGCGTCCGATGATAAACATCGGCTAATCTCTCAACAGAAATCCCCCGCCGAAATTCGTCAAATATTTGCTGTTTGACCTCTTCTTCCAAAGGCGTATTTCTGTTCGGAAAAAGCGGAACATCGGTATTGTTTTCGTCAAATGTTTTCAAAGTGTAACGAATTGTTTCCACGCTTCGCCCCATGTATCGGGCAATTCGTTTGGCAACCTCCGTCGGAGAAACCGAAGTACCAACAAATCGCCGCGCTGATGAAATAATAAATTGCTTCTCCTGATCACTCAACTGGCTAAAACGTTCACCGCGTTCAATCCGCTTCGTTTCGTTTTTGAGAAAATGGTCAATCGAACTTTGCAAAAAACCGACCCGCTTCTTCTTCCCAAAAATAAACCGCCGCGTAACAAGTCCTTGTTTTCGCCAACGTGAAATCGTTTTGCTGGAAACATTGAACCGCTTACAAAGTTCTTCAATCGTCCAAACTTTTTCGTTGACTTCCGTAACGGAAACATTCGCCGCATCATAAACTTCTTCAATAAAAAGTAAAAGATCATGCTTGACCTTTTTTCCATCAAGTGTGACATCCTGATGCATCTCTGCCCGAAAATCAGTAATACCGGCACAAATGAAACGATAAGTATAAGTTTCATTCCGGTTGATTTCCTGATAAAGTTTTTCGGCACGATGACATTGCTCGATTTTTTTGTCACGAGGAGCATAACGAACCTGCTGATCACTCAATTCCTTAATAACATTAAGGAAATAATAACGGCGCATGACCGTTTTTCTAGGATTCAATGTTAGTAACATAGCTGTCATTCAAAAAGAGTACAATAAAAATATCGTTATTCCAAAGCCTGTTTCATTCGTAACAATAAACAACCGATAAGTTTCTAAACCGAATTTGTTGTTACAGTCCAAATAAAACCGGAAATGACCGATCTTTCCGAGTACGACATTTCACTTTTTTATAAACCTCAAAATAACGAAAGAAAAGAAAACACGAAAAAAGTTAAAAAGTCTGCCTGAATTTCAAATTACAAAAAAAAGAAATCCATTCATCCTTTTTGGAAACAATTATTGATTTTACACTTGAATATTCAAAAATATTCAAGCCGGAAAACCATTTTATCTAAACAATATCGCTATTACAAAATAACAATATTGACCGAATATTCTATGAGTAATAAATGTAGCAATAAAATTAGTGATAAAAATTAGTGATAAAATTAAAATGGGATATTCAAATAAAAGTTGCGATTATTTCAATAGTTCGGGAACCGGTAAATCTAACGACATAATCATCATTCGGGTAGTATTTTTTATAACATTTCGATTTAGTTCTTCCATAAAATCTTTACTGAGATATTCGATAATTGTAGATTCTGCCATTAAATAAAAAGTTGCCTGAGTATCGGGATAATGTGCCCAAACAAACGCTTCCGCAAGAGAAGCATTGGGAACAAGCATAAAATAAAATTCCATCATTTTTTCCGATTCAAGTTTTAACACTTCGTTCACCAATTTAGGATACACAGGCGATGGATTAAACAATTCCCGAAAAATTAGTTGCCTTTTCCATTTATCAGGAATATTGTAATGCCGGTTGTAATAATCATAAGTCAAACGTTGAATTGCGTAGGCTTTTCCTTCGGGAGTAGTCAGTAAATTCGGGTCAACCGCTAAAAGTTTTTCAATTGTCAAAGGAAAATCAGCATTGATCGCTGTACGAAATGTTTCAAAATAAAGTTCTTCTTTACTACCAAAATAGTAATGAATACTTCCCAAATTCACATTCGCTTTTTTGGCAATCATTCGCGTCGTAACCTTACCAAAACCATATTCCGCAAAAAGTTGGCAAGCAGCATTTAACAGTAACTCACGTGTATCAGCCATGTCCGGTTTTTCGTTGAAAAAATGATGAAAAATCTAAAATGCCCCGATTATTTTCAACTGTTCAAACAGGTAATCTTTTATTGTACTTTAATTCTTGTTAAATTTTAATTTGGATAAAACGAAATGAAAACACAATGGGAAGTATTGTTATTTCAATACTTCAATTAAGGGTAAATCAAGTGCACGAAGCATATTTCGGATGGTAATTTTCATAAGAAGATATTTATTCTCTTCAAAAAAACGGTTACCGTGATAGCGTATAATATTTTGTTTAGTGAGCCAATAATAGACTGCTTGCGAGTCGGGGTAATGAACCCAAACGTAGGCTTCGGCATAAGGTGCATCGGGAGCCAGCAAGGAGTACAGCCGCAATCTGCTTTTGGTTTCCGGTTTGAAGACTTCTTCGACCAATCGGTCATAAACCGGCGAAGGTTCAAACAACTCACGAAAAATAAGACGCGGTTTCCATTCTTCGGAGTCATAGAAATGGCGGTGAAACCAATCTGAAACAATTCGAAAAATCGCATAACTTTTTCCTTCAGGAGTATTGAGAAGAGTTGGTTCTTCATTGAGAAGAGTTTCAATATCCAATGCCTTATCAGTACCATTGGCTAATTTATAAACTTCAACATATAAATTTTCTTTGGAGCCGAAATGATAATGAATACTTCCCTGATTGACGTTGGCTTTTTCGGCAATCATTCGGGTTGTAACATTGTTATAGCCTAATTTACTAAAAAGTTTGCAGGCAACATCTAAAATAATTTGTCGGGCACCTTGTGTTTTTTTACTTCTCATTGTTTCGTCTTCTTTTGGTCTGTGTATTATATTGGTCGAAACAGTAGTTTTTATTTAATAATTTGCTATTTTTTTCTAAATTAAACAAATTTTTTAGTCAGAGCAGTCAAAATGACTAACAGACACAGTATAACTCGGATATAAGTAAAGTCAACTAGCCAGCCAGCCGAAAATTTATCAATTTATTAAATAATTTTTTTATAGAGAGTTTTTCGAGGGATAAATGACGGGCAAAGCAATAATTAACAAAAAAGATAAAATAATTTTTTTGAAAAATAATCAGTTATGTTTACGTCATCAGTTTTTTCAATTTATTTTTTTACTTGTTAAGTTTTCAATCGAATTTCAACCGAATTTGTGTTTTTTAGCGTAAGTTCTTATATTATATTCAGTTAAGGATAGATGTAATTGTAGAAATCCGATTCGTTAAATTTTCAGTAAAATTATGAAGCAATTTTAAATTGCGAGTTTGCAAAAAACAAGCAAAAAATTTACGGAATATTGCAAATTTTTTTATTTTTGTATTTCATTCACAAAAAACTAAATTTCAATTCTCCTGTAAAAACTCATACAAAATTATAGTGCAAAATTATAAAAATTCTCTGAATAGAAGATGTTACAAAAATGAATTAATAAATTCAAAAGTTGGTAAATTTAATCGTATAACTCCTTTTTATATCGGATGTTATGTAAAATACAGTATTTTGGTGATAATTGTCTTATGATGGGCAATTTATTGTATGAGATATTTTTGATTATAAATTCCACAGAGGGGTATTTTGTAATAAATTGTGGTTGGGGGATTGTCAAAAATGAGCGGGCGGTTATAATTTGTCGTGATGTTTGTGGAGACGTGGTGGAGGCGTGATAGTTCTTATCAGTTTTCCGCAAACTTAATTTAAAAAACAATCTTTTTTTGGAGAAACTTATGAGTAAGCGACGGCGTCATTGGTGGAAAGGACCACATCTTTCAACGGCTGCTATTTGGATGTTATTTATTCCCTTTAGTATTTTGATTTTACGTTTTATGGTATAACGGGATTTCTAACGGCATTTCAAATTCTTTCCTGAGTAGAGAAAATGAAATTGGGAGTGTACGAATAGATTATAGGAAACTTTTAAAAACCACAAATTTATTTTTATTAACCAAAAAGGACGCAGAGGAAATTTTTAATTGGAATCAAAATGTTATTTAATGTTTGACTTTTGATCTAAAATAATTTTATAAAATTAAACTTTTCTTTCTCTGTGGTTAAATAAAAAAACAGTTAGTTATTAGAAGTTGCCTATAGGGAACAGGCAACAGCCTTCTGATTGAATTTGGAGATAAAAATCGGGGCATGGAATTTACAATACGAAAATTCTTTTCCTCGATTTTTGTTTTTACGGCAATCAATATTGAAACTTAAAAGGGTGTTCTCTGTAAGGAGCCGCTTTTGATTTATTAAATTTTTGAGTTATACTTTGGAGTTATGATCTGGTTTGCGCTCGTAGCTCAATTGGATAGAGCAATGGATTTCTAATCCATAGGTTACAGGTTCGAGTCCTGTCGGGCGTAGTGTGAGAGTTTGCAGATGACGCTAATAATTGCAGGCAATTTTGAAATGTGTCCGCAGATTTCGTTGATAGACGCAGATTATTTTTTGTTTTATATTTAAAAATAATCAGCGTTTTTTGCGGACTTTTGTCTTTTATTTTCGGATTTTCTGTGGTGAATAAAATTTACGAATATTCAATCGAGTCCGATTTTTTCTGCCCAAGTCGAATCTTCCGGTTTTCGGAAAATTCCGCAACATTTAAGCGGTAAACGGTCAAAATACCTGAACCGGACGAATTTTAACGCTGTTCCCATCAAAATCCGCATATCAAACCAAAATGTAACCCATTCAATATATTCAAGATCAAGAACTAATTTCTTGCGAACATCTTCCAAACCGGAATCTGACGGCAAATTCAATTGAGCGTAACCGGTCATGCCGGGCAAAACCAACATCCGATATTCGTAACAAGGAATTTCGCTTTTGAGTTTTTCGACAAATTCGGGGCGTTCCGGTCGGGGACCGATTACAGTCATTTCACCGCGCCAAACGTTGTAAATCTGGGGCAATTCGTCGATATGCAACCGCCGCATAATCCGACCAACCGTAGTGATTCGCGGGTCTTTACGTTCTGCCCACACGGCACCGCTGCCGGATTCCGCATTCATCACCATCGAACGAATTTTGTACATCTTAAATTCTTTACCGTCTTGTCCGCAGCGGATTTGCGTATAAATCACCGGTCCCTTCGACGTCAACCACGTCAGAAACATAAATAAAAGTATTGTCGAACCAATCACCGGAAGAGTAATAATCATCACGGCAACATCAACATACCACTTAATACGATAATATTTTGAAACAGTCGGTCGGATTGATTTTAATGAATTCATTATTTTAACTTTTTAAAAAAAGTTACGAAAGGTTTTTCGGATTGTCCCGGTCCGTTGAGAAAATAATCAACGACATCGGGTTGAAAAGAAGTGTTTTTTTCTTCTTCCAATTCTTTAATAATTTGTTCACGGCTTTTAGTTTTTGATTCGAGTTGTTCGGTCAGACAATTTATCCATTCTTTAAGTTTTTGTATTGCTTTTAACCGGCATTTACGAAGATATTCGCGTTCTTCCGATTCCAATCCGAGAATTTCGATTGTTTTTTCCGCCCGAACTTTGTGTATTTCTGTATCAGAGCGGGGAATCAATATCCCAAACTTTTGGTCAATGTACAAAAATTCCCAGACATTTTCAGACACAGGATCAATTATCAATGGATGACCGTTGCGATCTGTCGGAAAAGCATGTTCTTTTTTGCGATTACACGGAGAACAAACCCAAAGCATATTGTTCCACTCAAAAGTTTTTTCCGGAAACAACGATTTTGGACGAAAATGTTCGATATCGGAACTTGCGCTGTTACTGCAATACATGCAACGGTTACCGGAACCAGACATTGTTTTTAATTTATCAATGATTTCCTGTTTAAACCATTGTTTTTTTCGTTCCTGAGCAAATTTTTTATCAACAAATTTTTTCTGTTTAGAAATTGGTTTTGAAACTATTTCTTTTGTCAGTTGGTCAAGTTTTTGTATTGTTTTTTGATTAAGTGGGATGCGGTTTGTAATATTTCTCATTCGGTTATCACCTCATCATCGTCATCGAAACTCATTTTCAACAAGTTTTCCAATTCTTTGTGTTCTTGTTTTTCACTGGAGGAGAGTTTTACATTCCGGCTTTTGGAGTCGAGTTCTTTCCAACGTTGAATTTGCGCCAACGCCCACGAAGAACGTGTCGCTTTCAATCCGAAAGCCGAACCGAGCAATGTTTTTCCGGCTTTTCCCATGCGGATTTTATTTGATTCGTCCTCTGTGAGTGAACGCGGTTGTCTTCCCTGCTCATTGTGTAATGGCAATACAAAAATGCCGTTGTCATCGGCACATTGGGCAATCAAAGAACTATGTGTTGTTACAAGAAATTGGATTAGGGGAAAATGTTTTTTCAACCAATCGACAATTTCAAATTGCCATTGCGGATGAAGATGAGCCTCGATTTCGTCAATCAAAACAACACCGGAACGATTGATAATAAGTTGTCCCTTGTCTTCTTTGAACAAATCTTTCGAACCATAAACCGTACATAAATGATGAATCAAATCAAGAATTGTTGCGAAAATTCCTCTACAACCGTCGCTTATATCACGCATCGGAATTTCTACGCCGGACTGACTTGTTACAAAAACATTTTTGTTGCCGGTGTTGGTGATTTTCCCTATTTTCATTTTCAAAGGCAGTAAACCATCATTTAAGAAACGTTTAATATTATCAAGAAATTGCTCGGCTTCTTTTTTATCGTTTCCTTTTGCTTCTAATATTTGTGCATAATATCTGATCAGCCATGATTCACTTTCACTCAAAGAGGCGTCCTCCCGAAATAACGTTGCAAACCGGCTGACAATTCCCTGATCAAGTGTAAACCGCATCGATTCGGAAGAACTGCCGGACAACCGCCGCATTGGACCATAACCGGCACAAAACCAACCATTGGCGTTAGGATTCCACAATCCTTTTTCTACAGAGTAATTGGTCTTTTTTTTTCTGAAATTGGGAATTTCTCCTTCTTTTTCTTTTTCCCAGATAATACTTGCCGTAATAATATTTGGCGTAACGGAATCAGGCGGAGTGTTTTTGAGTTGGATGTCGTCCTTTTTTTCCCGAATTATTGTAACCGACGATTCGGCTTCAAGACATCCCGCTCTGATCCAGCCGGTAAGATCGGGAATATAAATCCGACCAACTTCTGTTCCCATCAGAGCCAATGCGATTCCTTTAAGAAGTGTTGATTTTCCGGAACTGTTGCCGCCCACAAAAACAGTCCAACCGGCATAAGATTTATTTTTTCGTGTAAAATCAAAATCTAATGTTTCAAATCCTTTTAAGTTTGTAAATTTAACTTTTTTTATGTACATAAAGCGTGACCTTTTAATTTGCGGGTCGGACGGTCATTAGAAATTCGGCGAGGGCGTTAAGTTCTTCATCGGTTCCGCTCCATGGCGGCATTGAGGTGGTGGGTTGGTTTAGATTTTTGAGAGTTTCGGTGATTTTTTCTTTGTTTTCGCCGTGCAATAATGGACCGACGGCGGACAAACCGTGTTTAGTTGCGTGGCAATTATTGCAATGATACATGAATATCATACCGCCGAGCCGGACTTTTTCTGTTGGAATTTGTTGCCAATAAGAGTTACGCAAAAAACCGGTTTCTTGCCGTTCTTTAACTTCGTTAGCGTAAATCTGATTTCCGAGAACAACCTGATCAACAATCCATGGTTTGCGAACTGCTTCCCGAATAAATTCCGCTGACGCAAGAGCCGTGAGTCCGAAAATAAAAAGACATACAGCAAAACCGACATTGATGGATCGCGGATTTAGAATTGGTCCCAAAATAACCAGTAAAGTTATCAGACCGCAAAGTCCAAAGAAAAGAATCAACAAAATATTGAGAAGAACGGAGCGTTCCATGATAAGTAGAACATTGGGCGAAAGTAATACGAACCACCAAATAACTCCGAGCAAAACAGTAACAATTCCAAAAATCAGAGGGCGGGACATTCGTTGTACAATTTTATCGAATAACTGACTTTTGACCGGATCGTTTGTAATATTGACATTTCGGAATGACCATGCGGCGTGTAGAAAAACATAGAGTGCTGCTAACAGAATTGAAGCACCGGTACGGATAATTGTTTGCGGTAAAAATTGAATATTGAAAAAGGCGTGCCAGAAGTTACCGGTTTCATTCCAATTGGCGACGAGTCCGCGTGAATCGAGCATGAAGGCGGTGATGCCGGTAATGAGTACGAGGCTAATCCAGGCGGCGAGAGCGTAAATCCAGGCGATGACAACATGTGTTTTTTGGGGCAGGCGTGTCCAAAAATAATACATGAGGAATGCGGCGGTAATTTCGATGATGAAAAAGACCCATTCGATTGCCCATCCGAAAACGAAAGTTCTTATGAGCATTTCGGTTGCGAGTGGGGATGCCAGTGCGATTGTCCACCAGATTCCAACACCGGTGATGGCTCCGAATGCAACTGTTAAAAGGACAAAGAATTGGGCGTGATTATGCCAATAATCCCGATATGGTTTATCGTTAGTTTTAACGGCGAACTGATTTTCCAACGCAATTAAAATACCGCCGCCAACTGCGTAATGGGACACAAAAACGTGAACAACGGCAATAATCGCAATTAACATTGGAGCCGTTAATCCGGGAACATACCACCAAGGATAATACATTTTATTTTACACTGAAAATGATTTTTGATTTCTTGTTATTGCCGATATTACCGAACCGGCAAATCCGTTCAACATTTTATACTACAACATTTTATACAACAGGCAGTCATTGTCAACGGACTTACACTTTCAATGTTTTTTGCAAAAAGATCCGGCGGGTTTTAACCCACCGTACAAAAACGGGGAAATGCGGAATTATGATCCGATGAATAATTCCGATGGGTTAAAACCCATCGCTACATTGGAATTGCCCCCAAAGGGGCAATTTTAAGAGCGGAGACCGGCAAATAATTCCGCATTGCGTCAACTATTCACTATTCACTACTAACTATTAACTACTCTCCACTATCAACTATCAACTATCAACTTTAGAACGTGGTGATGATACCGAGTTGTCCTGAGTGGGCGGTGGATTTATTTCCTAGGTTGAAGTCATAATCGACGAAGAGTCGGATGCGTTTATTGTTACCGAGGATTAGGTCACTTCCTAATCCGACGTTGAGCATATTCCTTCCGAGGTTGACACCGGTGAGGGTTTGAGTTTGGCTTGGGTTGGCGAGGAAGGAGGTACGGGTGGTGGCGTAGAGGTCACCGCTAACTTGAATACCGTATTGTAAGCGAGTTCGGAGGTTGAGGTGTTCGGTTGGTTGAAATTTTGAATTGAGTCCGATACGCAGGATCATTTGGTCGAGCGAATTTTTAGCGATGAGTTGTTGGGTATTGGCGACGGTGAATTCTTCTGTCCATGCTTTTTGGAAGTCGGCGGCGATAATTGGGGTGAGGAGGAGTTGTTTCCATGTCCATGAGCGGCAGAATTCGAGGCTTCCGTAGAGGCTATCACCGCCGTAGGATGTTTTGTGATTATTCTGTTGGTACTGATAATCTTGATTTCCGTAGGCGAGGGCGGCGTTAACTGTAACCCAGGGACCGAACTGGACACGCGAGTAACCGCCGAAAGTAACATCATCGACATCGATACGTCCGAGCGTATTGGACACGCGTGGGTTGGCGTAGCCGAAGAAGAGACCGGCGTGCCAGGGTTGTTCTAATTGTGTTTCGATGCCGGTCAGGATACCGCCGCGGGTGGTTTTGTAACTACCGGCGAATTTATCGGCGGAGACTTTTTCGCTACGGTAATAACTATCGAACCAGAGTTCGTTATTACGGTAGTTACGATTTTGTCCGCGATAGGAATTAGTGGGATTGGGAGTGGAGCCGGATTTTCGCAGCCGGTCGAAAACTTGTAACGAGGGTTGCCAGAGGGCGAGTTGTACGGCGTCGGCGGCTAATTCTGGGGCGGCGATTTGGCTGACGAGGATTTGTTCGAAGCGTGTGGTATCTGTATCGGTTAGGTCGAGTCCGTAAAGTTCTTGCAACAATTTTCCGCTTATGGAATTGAGATCGTTATTAACTATTTGGAGCAGGCTGCTGATACGTTGGATGTTACCGGCGAGGTTAAGTTCTTTTGCTTTATTTTCGAGTGTATTGGCGGTATAGACGATATCGACACGATTATTTTCAACGATTTTTGTTTCGGTGGTGGTGAGTAGTTTTTGTGATTTGGGGTTATCGAAGGAGCCTGTAACTTTTTGTGCTGTGATAACACCTTTGATGGTTGACGATTGAGACGGGTCATTGGTACCGTTTCCGGTGAAGGTTACGTTTCCATTTAGTGTAACATCACCGGTTGCCGTAACTTTATTTTCAACTGCTTGAATTGTTGCTTTGGCGGTTTTGTCAACATTAAAATTGCCCTTCACTGTAACGGTTTCCTCTCCGTTCAAAACGAGTTCGGATTTATCAGTTACTGAAATATTATTGAATTGTAACGGATTTGTGAAGGTTGCGGAAGTTTTTTCACCTTGGAGGGACAGGTCGCCGTTATTATTTGAAAGGTTACTAATTCCCAGACCGGACTGAGTTTCGCCGGTAATTTTTCCGCCGTCGAATTTCCATTGTCCGTTTTTGACCGTCATTTCTGCAACAGTAACACCGTTTGTTTCGACATTCATTGTCTGTAATTCTGTACTTGTTGTGTTAAATGTAACGCTATCACCTTGATAAAAGTTTTCGTCGATGCTATCGGTCTTCCAACCGTTTGCGTTGTTTTCCCAATTACCGCCTGTGGAGCGTGTGATATTGAGGAAATTAGTGAAGGCGGTGAGGGTCATATTTTTGAAACTATTATTAGTTTCGGCTTGAGTTGTTTCGGCTGTGGTTACGGGTGCTGCTGCTTTAAGCGTTCGTAGCGGCTGAGGTGCTTGTACTTCTGCTTTTGGTGCGTCAAGGTTGATTCCCATTCGCAGATTATTAGGATTATTTGCATATTCAACTTCGGCGTCGTCCGTATTAAAACCTTTACCGGAAGCGATGAGAGTATAAGTGGTGGTTTCATCTCCGGGATTCCAATTGAGGGTGGCAAGATCAATTTTGAGTTTGCCTTGAATTGTTGTAACTTCCTGAACTTCAATCATGGGAGTATCGGATTTCGGCGACAAATTAAGTGTAACATTTTCACCAAGAGTCAGATTTTTTCCTATGGAGAGAGTTCCGTTCAGATTCACTGCTTTGTTAAAAGTTGCGTCTCCGGTAATTTTTGTATTAGCAAGAGCGGTAAATGCTTCGGCTGTTGTTTGTTGTTCATAATTTCCGGTTAAAGTTCCGGCGAGTTCAATGCTGCCTTTTTCTTGTACAAAAGTTCCAACCGTGTTATTGACGAGTGTTGTTTTACCGGTTCCTGTTTTGGTAACAGTTCCGTCTCCGGTAAGTCCGCTGATTGTTGTAATTTCATTTCCGGCAAGTTCCAGTTGGTTGTTACCGTATTGGACAGAACCTGTGGATCGGAGATTGTGAAGTGTAACGCCTTTTCCGCCATTGGCTTCTGCGACATTGAGAGTTCCATTATTGACAGTGGTGTTACCGATATTGGCGACATTTCCGCTCAATTTTAATGTTGCGTAATCATTGACTTCTGTGTAACCGGTATGGCTTACTGTTCCGGTTATTTCTTGTACGGCGTTACTGTAAATTTTGAGATTAACATTTCCAGCCAAAGTTCCATCGAATGAACCGATTTTATTAATGTCCAAATGAGTTGGTTTGCTTTCATTGTTATTTGTCAACTTTCCATTACCGAACAAACCGCCTACTGTTTGTGCATTACCGTTCAAATCAACGGTTGCATCTTTTCCGATACGCAATTCTGACGTTTTGCCGAAGGCATCCTTTGTTGCAGCAACAACTTTAACATTTTCTACATCGGTGCTGCCTTCGTAAGTGTTAGATTTAACGACATTGATAATTTGAGTTTTTTCCTTACCGACAAATTCAAAACCGCCTTTACCGCCTAATATTACGTCCAATGTTTTATCCTCGTTTCCTGTTATATCTAATTTAATATTTTTATCATTATCCGCTTTGATATTTGTCAAACCGTAACCGAGATAAACACCTTTACCAGTTCCTTCCGTTTTAACGCTGGTTTTATAGTTGAACGTTAATTCACCGGCTCCTTTAATGGTTTTGATTATCGGCTTATCAAGTGCAGTTTGTTGCAATAATGTAATATTACCGGTCTCTATT
>JAISNF010000614.1 GCA_031276415.1 Planctomycetaceae bacterium | reverse complement strand
GGAACGGTAACCTTCGGCGCAACAAATAATCAGATCGATCTTACCTCATGGCAAACCGGAACATTTGAAATTTTAACCGCCACAAACGGTATTGACGAAACAAAATTTAACGCCGTTACTGTTGACGAAATGGCACTCGGTTCACGGCAATCGGCAAATCTGACCGCAGAAAATTCTAATTCCGTACTAAAACTTACCACCACATCCAATAATCTCGATCTGATATGGTCTGGAACAACCGACGGAAACTGGAATACAACCGCAACCGGAAATTGGAACTCCGGCGAAAAATATAACGCTAATGATTACGTAACTTTTACCGATTCCGGCAGTAATAAAATTGTTGCGGTTAATGGTACAGGAGTTCAGGTTGCGGGAATGAAAATCACCGGAGGCGATTATACATTCCAAGCCGCAACCATCGGTAACAAAATTACCGGCGTTATTCCGGTAACCGGTACACAAACTAAAACCGGACAACTTGAAATCAATACCGGCAGCATCAACGATGGAACCGTCCAATTCAATCTCGCAACCGATTTCATTAACGGCACAAAAATTAACGGCGGTACTGTCGTTCTCGGACATGACGAAGCATTCGGTGTTACCGGAACGGATCAACGCGGAATTGTTTCTGTCAACGGAAACGTAACAATAAAATCTGAAGAAGACCGGACTCTTCAAAATAAATTTACCGTTGATTCCGCCGCAAATTTGAATTTTCAGGTTGACGCCGGAACAACCACAACCTTCAGCGGTTCCCATGACCACATTTTCGAAACAGCCGGAAATATTGATCTGATTTCAAACGGCAATATCCTGTTCACCGGAACAACAAACGCCGCCCTGTTCAACGGAAATGCTTCACTCAATATTTTAGGTAACGGAAACATCTTTTTCGATACGCCTATCACCAGCAACACCGTTGGCGGAAACAGTTTCACAAAATCCGGTAACGGAATTGTACAATTCGCCGGTAATAATCAATTGAATCCGTCCGGCAGTAACGGAACAAATGTTACAGTAAATTCGGGAATATTCCGTCTTGCCAATAACGCAACATGGAAGGCACAAGGAAATAATAGTACGTTTAATACTGCCTCTGGAACAACACTCGCCGGTCAAGGCTCCATCATCTCAAATAATCTGGTAATCGCCGGAATGATTTCACCCGACACCGACTACTTTCAACCTAATTCAACAACAGTTGCCGACAATAAGAAAATCGGTACATTAAATCTCGTCGGTAACACCACATTTAACGGAACAACATTTATAACCGATCTTGACAGCAACGGAACAACCTCTGATAAAACCGCAATTACCGGAACAGTAACCTTCGGCGCAACAAATAATCAGGTCGATCTTACCTCATGGCAAACCGGAACATTTGAAATTTTAACCGCCACAAACGGTATTGACGCAACAAAATTTAACGCCGTTACGTTAAACAATTCGGCATTAACCGGTCGTCAATTCGCCGTCTTGACCGCACCAACCGGAAACGTTTTGAACTTGACAACCGTTAATCAAAACCGCTCCGTCACCTGGAACAGCGGAACCGATTGGAATACAACAACAAGCAATACAAATTGGAAAGACGGTTCCGCAAATGAATATTTCATGGCTGGTGATTCCGTAACATTCACCAACACCGGAGCCGGAAATATTGCGATTGATTCGGGCGGGCTGACTGTTGCCGATATGACGATCACGGGAGGTGATTATACATTCACCGGCGGAAATATCGCAACAACAAGTTCCGTAATCGGTAATAGCGTTACACCAACACAAAAATTCCAACTGTCCGGCGGTTCCGTAACTTTTTCAAACACAAATAATCATTTCGCCCAAAATATTGAAACATTAACCGGAACTTCGCTTAAACTGACAACCGGCAGTACGCTTCAAACCGATACCTCCGCAACAATTGCCGGAACTCTCGCCGGAAACGGAATTTTCAAATCAAATAACAATATTACTCTGTCAAAAAATAGTTCCGTTTCGCCCGGTAATGCCTACGGAGAAATCGGTACACTTAGACTTGATGGAGATACCACTTTTGACGGAATAACATTCCACGTTGATCTCGCCGATAATAATGTTTCCGATCAAATCACCATCCTCAATAATAAGTCATTAATATTTGGAACAAATAAAAATGTCATTAACCTCAATAACTGGAACACCGGAACATTCAATATTGTAACCGCAACAATCAGTAATAGTATCACCAATAAATTTAATATCGAACTCAATGGACAAAGTTTGAAAAATGAAGATTACACACTCACCTATAACAACGGTGTTCTGCAATTATTGACACGGAATTATATTCCCGATGATTATTACGAATGGACTGAAGATACGGATTTTTCAGGTGATTTATCGAACGATAATAATTTCCCGACCGATGTGATCGCTCATTACGCCGGTCAAGGTGTTGAAGATGTTACTGTTGATGGAAACGTTAATCTGACCGGTCTGGTTGTGTCTAATGAAAGCGAATATCATTTTCACGGAAAAACAAAAAATGATACTAATTCTCAACTCATTATTCAATCCAACCCCGATATGGAAAACCAACGGAATAACGGTAAATTAGCCGTAATCAATAATTCCAATCTCATCATTGCCGTTCCGGTTGACGCCGAACGCGGAACAACAATTCAGGATAGCAGCATTACTATTGCGAACAATAAATCTCTCGGTACCTACCAACAAAATTCAACCGATCCGTCAAAATCAGCAGGTCAAACAACAATCTACGGAGATGTAAAACTAGGTGTCAGCGGAGATATTGCAACCGCCACGCGAACAATCGTTACAGAAGAATCCAAACTCAATATCAACGGTGATAATGATAACGCCGTTCAATTTTCCGGCGTTCATGCAACAGATATTGACGGCGCAGCATTCAGCCTGCAAAAAGGCTCCACACTCAGTATCGTCGGAAATACAACAATCACCGATAACTCCACCACCGGTAACGGCGGCGGCATTTACGCCGAAGAAAAAAGCACTATCGCCCTTGATAGTTCCAACGGCGGTATCGAAATTATTAACAATACCGACCAAAACGGATCAAACGATATCGTTCTAGCCGAAAACGAAAATACCATCACAGGAACCGGTGAAAATAAAAATACCGGAACAATAATCGGTCATATCAATGCCGTTCCGGGATCAAGCGGTAATAAACTTATTATCGATACAGAAAGTTTTTTACAAACTCAAGAAAGCGTGTTAAACACTCAACCAGGTTCAAACCACGAGGATAATCAGGTCGCCGTCGAGTCTGGTCAGTGGCGAATGATTGATCGTTTTGATGTCGGCGGTAGCCTCGTTTATGTTGCAGAAAAAGGAACTATCGCTGGAAATGGAACTATCAAATCAAGCGATTTTCAGATTCTCGGTGAAATAACTCCCGATAACGCAACCTTCACCTCCACTTCCACCATCGTTCCGCGAAATCAACAACGCGGAACAATAATTCTTGACGGAACCGCCGTTTTTGACGGAACAAAAATTAATGTCGAACTCATTGATAATTCTGACTTCGATCACGTTGTTGTTAAAAATTTAACTTTCGGGGCAACAAAAAATATCATTAACGTTAATTCATGGTCAAACGGAACAGACTTTATCGTGCTGGAAACAGAAGATCCGATGCCTGCCGATACCCTCAATCATTTCGATGTCCGTATCGGAAATGAAGAAATTCCGACAAGTTATACACGAAATCTGACTCTGACTTTAAAACAACCAGACAACCAGACACTGACCCTCAACGCATCCATACCCGAAACAGAAACAAAACGCCTTCGCTGGACAGGAAATAGTAACAATTATCTTGATATGGCGTCCGTCAATAACTGGGTCGATGATTACAATAATCCGGTTCAATTCGCCCACACCGACTTCCTCGAATTTGACGCAACAGGAAAGCAAGGCGAAATTATTCTCGGAACAACAAATAACACCGTCGGCGGACGAACCGTTTCCGGTATGAAAATTACAGGCGGAAATTACAAATTTACCGGCGGAGACCTGTTCGGCACCAAAACATCAACAACGCCCGCCAACCTGATCATCGCCGATGGAAATGTCGAATTTCAAAATCATGTTTTCTTTGACGGAAATATTCAACTCCTCAACGGTTCAAAAACGATATTAAGTAACAAAAAAGCGTTTCACGCCGAAGGAGATTTTACCCTTGCTGAAACCGCCGCCCTCACAATCGAAGTCGGTAACGATATTATCAGAGGAAAAAACGTTGCACTAAACGGTACGGTTACACTAACAAACGAACCCATTCCTACAACACATCGTCCGCATGAGTTCAATTTGATTACCGCAACAGAAACGCCGCTCAATACCGAACAACTAAACATGATTTTCAATAACGTTAAAGGTCTCATCAAACGCGAATCCGGCATTGAACAAGATAATAGCAATTCCGTTATGACACTTAAATATAACGCTATTCCACTCACCACTTACGCCGCCGAACATCATTTTACCAAAAATCAAAACGCATTGGCTGTTTACTTTGAGCAAACATTCAACTCGTGGGAATGTGAAGATTTTGAACTCGAATTAATGCAACTCAATGATACCGGACTTAATCTCATCTTTGATGATCTTGCCGGAGCGGTTGTTCACACCGAAGCAAAATATCTCGCCCTCACAAATCCCTATCGAATTATTGCACGGCATGGAAACATTCAACATGAAAACAACACACAGCGTTACAATAACATCATCCGTTCGCAATGTTCCAAACGTACACCGTCAACACAACAGTTTTGGTTTACCGTACAACATCGCGAAACAGAACAGCAGGGTGACGGTAACGCCCCGCAATTTAATATTTCCCGTACAGGTATGATGCTCGGTAGAGATTGGAATATGACGTCTGAATTGACGGTCGGCGGTATGTTCAGTTACGGTAATCCAAAATTGTTTCAAACCGGAAACGAAATCAAAGCAGATGATTATACATTCGGAATCTATGCACACACCAAACTTGATTCCCGCTTGATCTTAAACGGATTTTTCGGTTACGGTTATCAATCGTATCAGGGAAAACGCCGTTCACTGAATACGCTTGTTCATTCCGATTACGACGGCTATTCCCTCTTCTCCACGTTGGAACTCGTCCGAAAACTGTCCGTCAGTAACAATTTTGTCCTGTTGCCAACGCTTGCCGCCGATTATCAACAAGCCCGTACAGAAAACTTTATCGAAACAAAATCAAATCTGATCCAATATCATTTCAAAAACAACAGTATTGATCAATTCGTTATGCGATTCGGATTAAATTCACAGTGGCACGCTGCAAAAAATTTCGATTGGGAAACACGTTTGCAATATGGTCGCCGTCTGGATAACAATAAAGGAACAAAAATTCAAACGACCATTGCCGGCTCTTCCGCCTCGCCAATGACTTTGTACGGTGTCAACATTGGACGTGATCTGCTGAATATCGGATTCGGCAGTCAATACCATTTCGGAAAATCAAAAGGAACAACTATATTCGGACATTATGACTTTGACCGTTGGAATCGATCAAAATCACATACCGCCGAACTCGGAATTTTCATCAATAGATAATTTTTTGAAAATACGAAACAACTAAAATAATAAAATAAACAAAAATTTTTGTTTAACATTTTTTCGTCAGTTTTGTTTTTTTGATTACTTCGTATTTCCCAAAAAAACACAAAATAATTACAATAAATTTATTTCCCCGCTTCAATAAAAATTCCGTGTTAAAAAATAAACTTAAATCAGAACAAGCGGTGTAACGCTAAAATAATTATGAAACGAAATAGAACTTTCCTGATATTTATTTATTTGATAGGCGTTGTTTTTATCAATTTTAGTATAGCACAACAACCCTCTATACCGCCATTGCCGTCTCAATCGCCAACAACACCGTTGCGTTCCCCGCAATCTGTTGCTCAGGATAATTCGCCCGATTCAACAGGTTCAAACAACGCCGCTACCAATCGCGAATTAGCCGAACAACTCCGCCGCGCACGAACTCAACAACGTTCCCCGCGGCGAACCTCCGTTGAACGTCAAGGACTTATAACAATGAACCTTTCCGGTCTGGAAACATTCGGCGACGCACTTGGTCCTGATTCCAACAGCGGAATCAATACAATTACCGTTTCAGAATCAATCACTCTCGGTAACAATTTCTTTTTTGCTTCAACTATTAATAACAGTAACACCAATGGAATATTTCAAAGTAAACTGAATCCGCTTATCGGCGGTCCGGCAATTTCGCTCGTGCAAAATCACGACGGAATATTTATTGCCGGTACCCCGTATAAAATTTATTTAACCAATGTTCCGGCGGTATTGAAAAATGAGGTTGTTGCTCATCTGGGACAAATCGCCTCCGGCGGTTCAGCCGGAGCGGGTGTTACCGTAACATCGGGACTCATTGATTTCATTAAAAATAATCCGATTGAACCGGAGAAACTCAATTTAAATACAGAAAATTCTTTTGTCCAATTGGAAGTTCCAGCCGGAGGCGCGGGAAATTATAATCACGCAACAGATTTTCAGGACGGACAAATTTCATACGATTATTACGCTCAATACGAAATTCCGATGGAAACCGGCGGTACGACGTATGGACTTGGACGTCAAAAAATTACGGAAAATATGACGCCGTTCCCGACTGATCGGCTCATTTTTGATTACAGTTTTTTCCATAACGTACCAATTCCGTATCGCCGGATGTCGGTTAACCGTTACACGATGGGATTTGAGAAAACGTTTCTGGACAAAAATTTTTCATTCGAAATGCGTTTGCCTTTAGCGGCAACTCTTGACCATAATATTTATACCGATAATAGCAACAAATTACATGTTCTGCAAGTCGGCGATATGACAATGATTTTGAAATATCTCCTTTTCCGCAGCAAAAAAATAACGATGACATTGGGTTTAGGAATTTCCGTACCGTTAGCGGAAGATACGCATCTTTACGATGCAGTAACGAATCGGGAAGTGATTCGGCGTCAAAATGAGAGTTGTCATTTGATGCCTTATGTTGGTCTGCTCTATTTTCCGTTTCAAAATGAACGAACTTTTTTTCAGGCATATTTTCAGGTTGATGGAACGGTGAATGGAGATTCGGCTTATGTTGCGGATATTCTTTCGGCGGATCAAAAAATGATTTCTCTTGGCAAGATTTTTGACCGGACTTTTTCTTACACTTCGTTGTCGCTTGGTTACTGGCTTTATCGAAACTATGATCGGGACGGGAGGTTAAAGCGAGGAGTCAACATCATGAGTGAGTTACACTGGACGCAATCTCTGGATCGTGCGAAAGGCATTCGGAATGAACAGGGCAATTACCAATTTCTAATTGGTGCGGATCGGGGAAACTACTCTGTACTCAATTCAACTTTTGGGTTACGTTTTCTCATGAACGAAAAAACAAATATCGGAATCGGATATTCGTTACCATTCAGCAACCAACGACAATTTGATGGCGAATGCCGTTTAACCTTCAATCGATATTTTTGATTACAAAATATTGGTATCTATTTTTTTCTAACAAAATAACCTCCGCAGCAATGAGGTTGTTGAAAATGAACAATGAACTAAAAATCAAACAAATCATAAAAATCAAAGTTCAAACGTTTAACCCGAAGTTCCGAGTCTATTTTTGTTAAGTCCTTGTATTCAATCAGTTCGTCAAGGTCAATCCAAGCGTTCTGTTGCCCGCCCATTTATGGTATCCGAGTATTTTGTTCGCTATTGGTGTCATCGTGCCGATCATCAACGTCTTGACCGTGTTGATTGGAATGATCGTCGTAATATACGTGGTGAAACTCATAATTGTACGCATCCTAATGTCGAATATTGTGTAATAAAAACTCGCCAATATCTTCACGATAAAAGTGCTTTAGGCGAGTATGGTGCCCAAGCCATTATTCGTGAAATGGAATCAAAAAATTGTCCCTGTATTCCAGCATTGCGAACTATAAATTTGATATTAAAAAGGGAAGGATGTATTGATGGAAAACGACGTATTCGTTACAAGTATCCTCCGTTGGGATGGTACTTGCCCGATGT
>JAISNF010000598.1 GCA_031276415.1 Planctomycetaceae bacterium | reverse complement strand
TTACCGGTACCGAACACTACATGGGAGCACTTGTTCGTATTCTCCCATTCATCGAATTGACAACTCTTTACGCTCAAGCCAATTTGAATCGCGGTTACGACAAGTATGACAGCGCAACTCCGAGAAAATGGGATAATCGAGCATTGGGAGCAGTAAAAATTGATCATTATTTGTGTCCAAGTTCATCACATGCAAAAATTTTAAGCACTGATCATAGTACTGAAAGTTCTAACAATTGGTACACGACTCATTATTATGGTAATGCCGGTGCAGTCAGTGCAATTCCCGGTGGCGGCGGAGTTCGTTATCCGATGCTTAGCAATAATGCAACAACTTACGGCGGTGAAGCAGTCAACGGAGTTATTTACATTGGTGCCGGAATTGGATTATCCGCTATTAGTGATGGAACATCCAATACAATTGCGTGGGGCGAATTGTCGTGGAATGAATGGAGCGGCTATCGCGGTTGGCATCGCGGAACTCACTATTTTACGCCAAATACAAATCCAGAAAACCAACAGTTTGTTGCTTTGTCAGGAAAAGGAATTAAAGAATCAAAAGCAATCAATCGTGGTGTTTATTTGTATGCACAGGGAATATCACTTGGCGGTGATGATAAAAATCTTTATTCCTCGTTGTATTATCACAGCAACCATCCTGGCGGCGTTAATATCGGTTTAGCCGACGGTTCTGTACGATATGTTATGGATTCAACAGCAATGAGTATCGTTGTTTTCAATGCAACCCGTGACGGCGGTGAAAACGCTCCCTTAGAGTGAAAATTCAGTTTCGTAAGAACTATTAACCTTTAAGAATAACCTTTAACAATCAATTTTATTTTATGTTCAAAATTCGTTACGCTTATATTCCTTTTGTTTTGATATTACTCTTAACCGGTTGTAATTTTGGGACAAAAACATATCCGATTACGGGAACTGTCAATTATGACGGTCAACCGCTCGCCAAAGGGATGATTACATTAACACCCGATGGAACAAAAGGTAACTCAGGAAAAAGTTCAATGGCGGAAATTAAAAACGGTTCGTTTTCTATTCCGAAAAAATTCGGAGTTGGCGGCGGGGCGTATCGGATTTTCGTTGAATCCGTCGAATCACTCGGTGATGATGCCGGTTCCAAAGAACTTTTCCCAACATTTTCTATGGATTATCAGTTTCAGGAAGGAACAAATCCGCCGCCATTAACGATTGATATTCCAAAGAGTGTTAAAAAGAAGTAATATTTAGAGTTGATAGTTGATAGTGGAGAGTTTCGCAATGCGGAATTATAAATGTTTCGGCAATTCGGTTTTCGTTTTTGGACAAGATCAACAGATTTTGGCAGGATTAACAGAATTGACGGGATTTTTAAATAGAATATTTTAGTTGCAACGGTGAGTGAAAACCTTTCGGCAAAATATTGTCTCCAACCCCAAAATAGCGGCAGGTTTTAACCCGCCGGACAAACTGAGGCAATGGAGAACGGCTATAATTCCGCATTGCGAAAAACTATTCACTATTCACTACTAACTATTCACTATTAAGATGCGATCATTTTGACCGCATAAAACAAGAATCCGTCAACAACTACCCGAAGCAAGAGCAATAGGGTAAAAACTCACAGAACTATTATGAAAAACACAATTTTATTCAGTTTTTGTTTTCTTTTTTCTACCTGTCTTCTTGCGGAAGATCGGTTTGTTACGGTTGCTGATCGTTCAGTGCCGGTTGTGGAAGATGTTGATTTGCTGGTTGTTGGCGGAAGTACGGCAAATGTCGTAACCGCCATCGAAGCCTCCAAAACCGGAGCAAATGTTTTGCTCCTAACACCCTTGCCCTATCTCGGCGATGATCTGACCGCAACTCTAAAACTTTGGGTTGATCCAAAAGAAAAAAATGTTACAACCGATACATTGCTTCAGGAATTGTACAATGATCCGGTTGCCAATAAACCCATTCCAACAGCAATCAAGTTAATTGCCAACGCCAAGAAGTTGCCGTTTTCGTACAAAATCGTAGAACCGCTCGATCCCAAACATCCCGAAATATTAAAAGGAAAAAAACCTCGTCTTGTTGACGGTTTGACGGAAAGAGCCGAATCGGACAGCCTTCAAATTAACGGTTCCGCAACAATTCTTGTTGATCTGAAAAAAGAACGGCAAGTCGGCGGAATAACGTTACTCACCTTTTACCGAAAAGGCGATTTTGAAGTTGATTCAATGAATGTTTACAGCGGTGACGGCAAAGAAAACTGGACGAAAATTGCCGAAAAAGTGAAACCGGAACATGAAATTGCCGGTTCCGCAGCAGGACCATCGCTGACTCTCAGGTTGGATAAACCTGTCAAAACACAGTTTCTCAAAATCGAAGCCGTTAAAACACCACAAGCGTCACGGATTTTAATTTCCGAATTACTGATTTTTCCAACAAAAGAAGACCTTGAAATAAAAATCGAACCAACTGCCCATTACGAAAATGAACCGATATTGCTCCGTCCCATGCACGTTAAACAAGTTCTCGATAAGGCGTTGCTTGATGCCGGAGTTAAATTTTATTACGGAATTTATTTCAACGGTTATTTAACAGACGAAAAGAACAATATTTGCGGTGCGCTGATTTCCAACCGCGCCGGTCGGCAAGCCGTGTTCGCTAAGCGAATTTGT
Organism: Planctomycetaceae bacterium; assembly: GCA_031276415.1. Taxonomy (GTDB): domain Bacteria; phylum Planctomycetota; class Planctomycetia; order Pirellulales; family Thermoguttaceae; genus WRKP01. Next base: position 471 of record JAISNF010000598.1, on the reverse strand, counting down.
TTCGGTAACCATTTTAACAATCACACCGAACAACCGAAAATTTTAGCATTAGACGGAGTAAGTATTGCGGAATTTAATGTTATCGGCGGTGAACCGCGAGAAGTTGATCCGCAGAAATTTCCGTTATTAAAAAAGACAACCGCAAAATATATCGGGCGTCCGTTTTACGGACCGTATCCGAATGACGCCAAAACGTCTTCCGGCGAATTCCGGTTGATTTCGTATCAATTTGAAATTCCTGAAGATATTGCGGTTAAAGCACACAGCGGCGATATAAAATCGCTTGCCGAATTGGAAAAACAAATCCGTTTGGCTACCTTTCATCCCGATCAACAAACAACAGCAGATACAATTTCAATTAGTTTTTCAAACGAATCCGAACCGTTGTCGAAAATCGTAACTCAAGCCCGAAAACGCGGTATTCAATACGCCGAAGAAATAAAACGTATTGAACCTGTTGGAAAAAATGTT
>JAISNF010000586.1 GCA_031276415.1 Planctomycetaceae bacterium | reverse complement strand
GTCAATACTTGCATCATAAATCATGATTGCAAGCAAGGGTACCATTACGGCTTGTTCTCCGTTTTGACAGTTGTTTATAGCGCCGACGCTGACATTCAACAACGAATGAAAATTCGGCGGAATATTAATACCGATATTGGACGCACATTGTTTAAGAAATTTTTCGCCGTTGTCTTTGAAAAGATATACGGGAATGGACGAAGTATGCGTTTCATTGACAACATAACGGAATGTCCATTCCAACAAGTCATACATCAGTTTCAGATATTCATTGAGAGCATCGTTTCGCTTTGTTTCTGCATTGGAACCTATTTCTGTATTTATAATATCGTTCCATTTTCGCGATGCTTGCCGAATACAATTAGCACTTTCAGGATATTGATTCACGGCTTCGCTGAAACCAGCAACCTTCATAATTTCTTCCCGCTTTTCCGCCTGTCCGATTCTGTGTTGTTCGCCTTGTTGTTTTATTTTTTGAATTAAATCGGGACGTTCATGTTGTAATATTTCCCTAAAAATTTGTGAAAATCCCATCCCGAAACCATCGGAAATAAAAAATTCACCGCTCGTTTTTTGTACTGCCACAGTACAATGCAGATAAATCAACTCCGGCGTTTCGTTAATCGAAATCAATCCGGTATTCTCAAGCACTGATGTAAACGAATAATTATCACGGCGAAGAATTTTATATTGCTGACCTTTTTTCTCATACATTTTGACCGCTTGCTGCACATCCTTCACTGAAATGCTTTTATATCCGAAATTTTTGTCTTCATCAAGAAAATACGCCCATATCACTCTGCTCTTTCCTGTTGTTCCTGAGGAAAATTTTATCATTCTTTCTTCTCTATTAAATCCTTCTTGGTAACTCGCCGGCACATCTTGCGGATAAATTATCGGTAGGATTTTTCCTGTATTGAGTTCCACGAACATTTTTATACGTTTCAATTCATTTGCTTCTGTGTTTTTCTTAAAATAGGAATATCCTTTGTCGGTGAACTTGTTGTGTTTGTTCAAATAACCGATATTTTGTAACCGATTCAAAATAAAAACGATTAACTCTTTTTCCAGTGTTGTTGTTTCCGCAAGTTGTTCGCTGTCCGCTGAACCGAGATGAACGAGTCGTAAGATGGTCTCTTCAAAAATATTTAATTCAGGTTTCGGCATCACCGGCAGCGCGACATCAAACATATTGCACGGAAAAAGTATATCCGCTCGTGACAAAATTTCTATTCCGCTCAATTCTTGCGATATGCTGACTATCTTTTTACGCTGGTCTTTGCTCATTGATACACTCCTTCTTTTTTGCATAATTCGAGAAAGTGAAACATTTCAGGAACAGATTTTTCTGCAAACGACGTTTCAACCAACGCCGCATCGCCAACAACAACCAGCAATCGCTTTTGACGGCTTACCGCAACACAAAGACGATTCTTTGAAAGCAAATGTCCGAACATCTGTATTTTCTTTTTCTCTATTTCTGTTTCATCTGTCGGTTCATTGAATTTCGGCGGTTGATTTCTGACCATCGACAAAAACACGACATCAAATTCCTTTCCTTGAAAAGCATCCACCGTTCCGATGCGTAAACGTTCCTCGCCATATTTTTTATGCCCTTCCCCGAACATCTGATATTCTTTCACAATATCAAATTTTCCGTCTGTATTACTTTGTGTTAAACCATATTTTGCAAAATCTTTTAGCATTAAGTCGGTTTGTGCTTTGTAAAAACTGATAACTCCGAAACTCAAATCCTTTCCCTCATTGGAATCAATCCACCGTTTAAGTTGCTCTCCGATAACCGATATTTCTGCCTGCCGTATTCGGCTTGTTCCTTGTTTTGCTTCTTTTCCTTTCTCAGCAGGAACATCAAGCCACATTAACGGTTTGCCGTTTGTTCCTGACAAATTTTGCGTGAAATACTTTTCTTCTAACGGCGAATCAAACTGTTCTTCGTACTGTTCGTAAAATTCTTTGCTAACGAATCGTCCCAATACGGGGTGCATACGGTATTGTGCATCCAGTGTGACAGTTCGTTGTATTCCGTCTTTTGCCTCTAATGCTTTCAATCGATGAAACAGATATTCAAACATACTTTTTTCAAGTAATGTTTTTTTATCAGGGGCGAGGAGATCTGAATCTTTATCAAGATTATCTGTTTCCTCGTTGCAAAGTTTCTCAATAATATCTGTGTCAATAATATGCGGCAATTGACGATGGTCGCCGACAAGAATAATTTTCTTACCTTGCGTCATAGGAATCATGAGATCCCGCGGACTTGTTCGTGCTGCTTCGTCAATAATTACTGCATCATAAATTACCACAGCATCTTTACCCATAAACACTGTATCTACCTGCTGTAGATTTTTTGTTTTTGCTTCTGATATTTGCCAACCCGCCGATTGTTGTACCGTTGCTACATACACAAAATTATAATTCTCAATAGACTCTCGAACTCGTTGCGGATTGTGTTCCAACTGATTGAGAAAATCAAGCAAAATAGCGTCTTTTTCGGAATTGGCGGAACGCTTTTTACCTAACTCTGCCTCAGCCGATTGCAATAATTCCATAACATCTTCCCGCATTACTTCTGAACGAAATACCGGACGGGGCGTGAATCTATCAAGTAAACGTCTCTTGAGTTGTCGTACATCTTGCAGTGAATTAATATTTACCGTTTCAAGTATCTTTTTATCACTATCATCAAGTTGCTCTTCCAACATTACGAGCACGTTTATTGCCTGCTTCGTTCCGTCATCGTAAAATCCTTCTTCAGTTACACGCAAACCGTAGATACATTGCAGTATTTCCGAGTTTCCACGTATTTCGGATTGCGATAACGAATCCAAAATGTTTTTTGCTTTGTCGATAATATCTTGTGAACTCATCAACTCTCTTGGCAAATCAATGATCGTTTGCGCAATCTTACGGACAAGTAAACGGGACGGCGATAGAATATACTGCTTCGACAATTCATGAAGTTTATGTTGCCATTCAGACATTTCGAGTTGCGGATTTTTAGCACGAACTCGTTTTTTAACATCTTTACACCAATTCTCGATTTTTATCGCGTTTCTATTTTCTCTAGAATCTTCGTCTGAGCGTCCTCCGAATTTCACCGGCGAAAGCGAATTAACAGTCAAACGGTCAATCACATTTTCTACCGCATCGTGTTGAAAACCAGACACAAGAACTGAACCGCGGACGGAACGTGTTTTGTCAAATTCTTCGTTAAGGCGTTCTAAAATTGCCGTTATTACCGTCGTTTTGCCCGTGCCGGGCGGACCTTGAATCAGTGCAATATCAGGAGTGTTTAACGCAGTTGCTATTGCTTCTCGTTGGCGTGTTGTCGGCGGATGTTTGAAAATTTTGCCCTTCACAAACGCAGTCAACGCGGCGTATTTTGTCTGCCGTTTTTGCGCTGTATAATCGCCGTTTTCCTCAATAATCAGACCGAGTTGCGGATTTGCCGCACGTCCTTGTAAAATTTGTTGTCGTGCTTTGTTTCTCCGTTCAACTTGTTTTATCTCACCCATTAACGATAAAACAAAAAATTGATTTTCGCTTGGTTCAATCTGATTATCAATTTCTATGTATTTCCCATTTACATCTATTGAAAGGATGTTAACGGAAATTTCATTCGGAAGTGTTTTGGGTTCATCTTTTTCTTTGTTTTCTTCTACAAGCAATTCCTCAAAATCCTTCCACGCCATAACGGGATTTGCGATATAGGGCGGAATTACATCTGTGATTTCTAATGACACGCCCGTTCCGTCAAATACATCCAACTTATCTTGCGATAAGGATTGTTTGAAAAAATATTTACGTCCTTTGTGAGTCAATTCTGTATTCTCAAAATCCAGACAACCTATTTTTCGTGCTTGTTCGAGTAAAAGATTGCCCTCAATTTCGCCGTATTTATCCCATACATTCAGATAACTTCCTTCGGCTTGCAGTAATTTATCCATTTCTGCGGCAACTTGCTGTTGCATTTGTCCGGTTGCCGTCCAATCTGTACAAGTCAATTTACCTTTCACTAAACAATATGCCGTATCACGTCCTTTACGGTCATCAGACAAATTGAATTTCAAAGCAAACAAAATTTCTCTATCAGCAACTTTCCGAATTGCAGTGGGAATGCGCAACGCATCGCCGATAACGCAAAACGGTTGTTGTTCGTTGATGCTAATTTGTTCCGTTTGCGTTTCGGATTTTTCGGTTTCGTTTTCAAATTTTTCTGTTTGCGGTTCTTGCTCTTGTTGTTCTTTTATGTTCTTTTTCGGAGGTTGTTTTTCTTTATATTGAAAATCATTTTTTGCCGCATGACCAGCGAGAATAACAAAATAGAGTTCTTCTTTTCCATCCTTTCCTGTAAAAGTTAATTGACAACGTTCTTGGACAAAATCGGTTAATTCTTCAGGAGTTTCTGCGGAAATTTTTTTCTTAACTGTTTTAAGAATTTCTTCGTCAACGCCGATTTCAACTTTGCCCATATTGATCATTTTACCGTTGAAAAAAACAACTTTGATAAGAAATTGCCCATTTTTTGGTTTGGTTAATATCTCGGCAAGCACAGCGCAGTTACGGATAAAGTTATTATCTAACCACGGTTTTTTCGTTGTATCATATACTTCAACTCTGTAAAAAATTCCTTTTTGTTCAAGTAAATATGACGTCAAATCAGACTGCGTAATTTTTACAATTCCTGTATTCAAAGTCGAAACGTTTACATTGCTTTCTTCCGCGATGTTTTCGTTTACAAGACGCATTTGCAATTCTTGTTGTTCGGTAGCGTTGATGGATTTTAGATTCATCGGTTATTTTCCTCTTTTATCGTACAGCGAATCAATCGCGGTATTGCCGTGTTATCAGCACGCAGCCATATTTCGTTTAACAATGTCTTTTTTTCCAACACATAAGGAATGTTTTTTTGCAAATACTTAAAACGTCCGTTACTTTTATCGGAAAGAGCAATTGACAAATCGACATTTCCGCTTATTTTGAATGTGAACTCTTCTTTCTCATTATTTACCGAAAGCCCATTTATATTACTTTGCGATAAAGAAAACGATGTAAAAATATGTAACGGAATGTCTATCTGTTCTTTATTGATTTCTTTTGCAAAAACATTTCTCTTCGTAACCGGTTTTCCTTTGCCGTTATATTGAAACGACTCGAAAATCAGCATTGTTGGTTTCGGATGGTTACAAAATGGACAAATATCTCCTTGCACATCGTAATACCAACTCATTTTACATGCAGGACATTGCACAACTCTGTCAACCGCATCGGCGAAGACTTCAGCCCATTGCAGCATTGTCGGACGTTTCCAAAAATTCGTTCTTGCCTCTCCGAAAGTCCGTTGACAAATTCGTTTCAATGCGTCTGTTAATACCAACATTCTTGGAAATCCGCCTTCATTGGAATTACAGTCATCATTTTCATCATCAATCCACGGAAACAGACCGGCGTATGCTTGTGTGTCTAAATCTGCAAAATCACTATTCGGTTCGGTATTTGCCCAATCAGAATCGGCGCCGTCAACTTTTTTGCCTATAAACGGATGTAGCATTGACAACATATAAAATGCCATTGTTGCAAAAGCGTGGCAATCGGTACGAAAACTGCTACCTGCCTTTCCTTGTACTAATTCTGGTGCGCCGAATTTTGGCGTATAAACTCCATTTTCTGATTCTTTTTGAAATTGCAAATTATCTGCGTCAATAAACCATACTTCAGAATAATTTTCGTTTGATGAAATAAAAACGTTATTGGGTGAAACATCTCCATAGACCAAACCGTTATTATGAAGTCGAGCAAGGTTCGTTGCTGCGTTTTGTAATGCAATTAACCGTCTCAGCAATCCGCCGGTCTTACAGTAATAGGCAATGTTTTTTGCGGTATCTTTCGGACACTGGGATAACCACTGCGGAATATCTTCATCTTGAATATCATGTAAACTTTTTCCATCAGCCCAAAAATTGCCAAAGGGCTGCATATCGCTTAACAACTGCATTACATAACCGGCGTAATCCTTTAATAACGCAACGGGTAAAGCAATGTTACAACCAGCGACCGGAATATTTTGTACATGTTTTAATTTCTGTTTATTCTGTTCATAACATTGTTTATTATTGATTGGATTACCGGAATTGTCCGTTGCCAATTTTACGGCGATATCGGGAACACTTGTGCGAAAAACGATACCTTGTCCGCCCTGTCCGAGTGTTTTTCCTTGAACGTGAACATTGAAGTATTCATCTATGTATTTAGAGAGTCCTTCTGTCATAATTTTATGTTGCTATACGTCCCAATCGCCTTTGTTCGAATCGGTATTATTTTCCAAATGAATTTCATTGACGGATTGGGGCGGTGTTTCGTTAGCCGAAACGGGATATAATACAAAATCCAACGCTACCGAAATGTCTTCAGCACAAAACGCCGATAAATGTGGTGCGTTACATTTTAATGGTAATTTTGCATCAACACCAACGGCAACAAACACAAATCGGCAATTTGTTAATTGTTTTAAACGGGGGAATGTTTCCTTTTCTAGTCGATCTGACAGAAATAAAACGGATAGAGGTTGTTCCTTTTCTAATAATTGCAAAAATTGTTCAATGTTTAATTTTCCAGTTGGTTGCGGCAATTCAATGTCTTGGTTCGGCAAAACAGTAATTTCGTTAACCGTATCATTGCACATGAAAAGTTTGAAATTGAACGGCACAAACCGTTCCGGTTGAATTATGCCAATGTCACGTACATAACGGACAAGATTTGTGGCGATAAAACGCTTGCCTAATTCTCGCATACTGCCGGAGTTATCGATAATGATGTGTAACGTGTTGTTCATATTATCCCGTAATTTCATAATGAATTTAATGGGAATCCGTTTGATTGAAAAGTTCCGTCTGAGTGTATTCGTAATTCGAATCCGTGTGAAAACAGTTCATCGTATTCTATTCCGCTTGTGTAACGGTCAGTTAAAAAATGAAAATGTTGATTTGTTGATCCGACCCAATTCCGTGTTGTTTCCTTGTTGTTCGGGTCAAAATGACCATCAACGAGTAAATCCGTCCACTGCAAAAGTTCATTTACAAAAGGTAAATTTTCCGCTAATAAATTTTCTAACGTATAACCTGTAAACAACATAACGGATAAATTATTTTCTTTGCAAAACTTTGCAATTTCAGACAATCCTTTTGCTTGTAATACGGGTTCCCCACCGAGAAAAGTTATGCCTTCAATTTTATTTTCGTTTAATGATTTTTCTATTAACTTGCAAACTTCTGTCGAATTGATTATTGTTTTAGGAATGAAATCAAAAAACTGCGGATTACAGCAATCAGGACAGTGCCGTTCACATCCTTGTGTCCACAGAGCAAAACGTTTCCCTGGTCCTTCCACTTCTGTGCAGTCAATCCAATTTGCAAGGTTAATTTTTGACACGACTAATCTAATGTAAAGATAAAATTGGGCAAATCTTCTTTTTTTTGTCGAATAATGATTCTCTTGTTAATGTAATCTTTTTCGTCTTTCTCAAAAAGAAAAAGCGAGAGCGGATCAATTACTTTTTTAACAATTTCATTTAACACGCCGCGTCCTCCCATTGATTTATCAAGAGAACTAAAAATAGTAATAAATGCTTTTTGTTCGTCCTCAAACAACATATCCGTAATTTTGTATTTCTCTTTTAGGGTTTCTTTAATCGGTTTGATTTTTGCTTTTGCAATCGCAAAGAGAAAACTATCGTCTGTAATGAAATTAAACGGAACGATATTATCTCCAATTCGATTTAATAGTTCGGGACGTGTAAGTTTTTCTGTAAAATGTTCTTTTACTTTTGCAATAAATTCGTTTTTTATCTGTTCAGAATTTTTGTAATTCCCGTTTGCGTCCTTTAATGTTACTTCAGATGCTCCGATGTTGGACGTGAAAATGATGACTGTTTCCGAAAAAGAAACAGTATCGCCTTTTCCGTCTGTGAGTCGTCCGTCTTCGAATATCTGTAAAAATTTATCCAAAATTTTCTGATGTGCTTTTTCAATTTCATCGAACAGTAAAACGGCAAATGGGCGTTTTTTTACTGCATTTGTTAACTGTCCTCCTTCTTCATACCCGACATATCCAGGGGGTGCGCCGACAAGACGTTGGTCGCTGTGTTCGTGGTTAAATTCCGACATATCAAATCTAATACACGTTTCATCATCTCCGAAGAGAAATTCCGCAAGCGATTTTGCAAGTTCTGTTTTTCCTACGCCGGTCGGTCCCACGAAAAATAAAATCCCTTTCGGCATACGTTGTTTTTTGCTGTGTTGCACTCCAGCAAGTCCCGAATACGCTCGGATAATAACTTGTTTAACTTTCTCAACTGCATCGTCTTGTCCTTTAACACGTTCCTTGAGTGCTTCAGTAATACTACGTAATTTATCTTTACTTAAATCTTCCCAAGGACTTTTCTGCTCACCATAACGATAAAGATTCACGAGTTTTTCAAATGAAAGCGAAGAACCTTGTTGTTGGGATAATCGGGCAAGTTGCAATAAATCGCGAATCGTAAATCCGTCTGTCGCATCAATAAAATCTTCCCGTAATCGTTTATTCCGCATTGGGTTAGGCGATAAATTCCATTTATCGTATTCTTTATCCAAAAATTCTGCCCGCTCTGTTCGTCCCGGACTTGGAATAATTATCTCTTTTATGCAAGAATTTCCTTGATAAAAAATCGAAGGAATGTTTCCAAGTTTAGAAGTTAAGAGCACAAGTAAATTTCCCGGTTTAGCAAGTTCCTCTTTACAACTAAACGCAAGCGGAGCGTTGTTTATCGCTTTGGAGAGCATTAACAAACGCTGCCTATCTTCCTCGCTCAACGAAGAATTTGTTCCGAAAAGATATTGCGACCAGTCAAGAATAAAAGCGATTCTTGCGTCCGTCTGATGCGTCAAATGATAATAAACAACCGGCAAAAAGTCGTCAATGTTCGGAGGCACTACGCCAATTTCCTGAATGTCTTCATCTTCTCCCATATCATACACCGTTGCGTTTTTCTGTGGACTATTCTGTTTCATATTTTGCGCAACTAATGCATTCTGTAATTCATTCCAACGTTGTGGTTTAACATTTTGCGCCCCCTTAAATTTGTCCCATAGAATAATGTCGTTGAATCCTCTTGTCCGCAAGGCGGTGCACACAATCGGCTGAATTGGAACGTAATCCCCTGTATTTTTGGGCGAAGGATAAACATCAAGAATATCGCCGTGTAGTAAAATTGCACGGCGAATTCCTGCTTCTCTTGCGAAAGCGTCCATCCAAAATAGTTGAGCGTTTGACATATTTTTGTTTGCTGTAAAAATAGTTATGCTGTTCTTTCTTCTCTGCCTTGGGGAAGTTCCTTACTTCCTTTTTTAATGCGCTCAGGATTTTTCCAGAGGACTTTCTTATCACTTAAAGTTACACCATAAATTTCTTCGAGTTGTTTTGTAACTTCATCTATATCCTTTTTACATCTTTGTCCTTCGTAATTGTCGAACTTGAACTTGAATTGTCCGTCATGTTTAATCGCAAACTCTGCTTGTTGACCAGCCGGTTTTTGTGCTTTAATAAGAACATCTTCGTCTGTTACAATAGGAGTAGATACGACAAATCCGACCTGTTTAAGTGTTTTGTAAATACTCTTCACAACAGCACGGCGAACTGTTTCATCTGCAATTTCACCATCAACTCTATCATTTTCTGCAATAATTTTTTCCTGTAATTCTTTTGCACTTAACAAATACGCTTGTAATTTTAATGTTTCCAACGATTGTATTGCCGACTGTACTGCTTGCGGATTATCGTCTTTATCAGTAGCGATATTCTGCTTCATCTGTTCGATAAAAGCAGATTGCGATTCCACTAGTTCTTTTTTGCGTTGTTGTTCAGTTACTTTAACTTGTTTTTTTGCATGGAGTGCAAGCGTTGCAAGTCCGTGAATTGACCGCCCAACTTCAAATGATAAATCACGGGCGGACTCAATTTCATTATTTGCCAATTGATTGTCGATTTGTAAAATCTGCTGACAAGTATATTCAAATTCGTTTGGAATATACGCATCTAATCCTTGTTTTTTCAAATCGTCAAGTAATCCTACATATTGTTCCCGAAAGCGAAGCACATTGTTCGTAATCCGTGCAAAATATGCCATTCGATTCGCTTCCCTCTCTGCTTCTTTGCGTTCCAAATACGCATGATGTTTTGCTTCTCTCTTTGCTTGACGTTGCAGATATTCCTGATGTTTTCTTTCCTGTTCCGCTTGCCTGCGCTGATATTCGGCTTGGCGTTGTTGTGATTCTTCACACAATTTTCTATTTGCTTCGGCTTTTTGATGTGCTTCGATTGCCATACTTGTCCCTTTAACGGCAAGATAGCCCGCTCCGACTGTTGCGCCTACCGCCAATGCTACCGGAAGCCAATACGGGGCGGTTAAAATTGCTCCAACTGCTAAAATTGCTGAACCTTCATTTGATTCACTCATAAATTTCCTTTTTTCAAAAAAATGTGATTGTTATTGGGAACATCAAAAAACACATAAATTTACCGCGTCATCTCAACTTTTTACAAAAGTCCGTTGAGAATTTTTAGATGTTTTTCTCACCAAATGTCCTCATCGTTCGTTGTTGGCGTGAATGGAATTGGGGACGGATTTGTATTACTTAATAGAATGGATTCGTTTGGATTTTTTGATCTTGCTCTCATTGTAACAGACATTGTTACCCGATTGAAAAATTCGTGTATCTTTGAGGCTTGATTTGCTTCAAACAATGGATTACCTATGCCTTCGACAAAACGGGTAAGTACATTGCGGTCAGCGTCTGCTCCGATTGCTAACGCCATTCTATCACATTTAGATGAGCGTCCATCGTGAATAAAATCGTTAAGTGGTTGTTCCCAACTATCGTTCGGCTGTCCATCCGAAACAAGTACAACTGTCGGACGATATGCCCGACTTGGTGTAGTTCCTTTGTCCTCAATCATCGCCTTTGCCATTTGCAATGCCGTTCCCATCGGAGTCATTCCGTTTGCCGACATATCACGCCAAATCACTTCAGACGCTTTTGTAAAAGGAACGTACAAATTTACCTGCTCGCCAAAAGTAATTATGGAAACAAGAATTTCCGTTTCCATTTTTTCTTCTTGAGCAAAAGCGGCTAACATTTCCTTCACTGCTTGGTTTAGATTGTCGATTTTAGAACCAGACATTGAGCCACTGGTATCTAAGAGCAAAACAATGGGAAGCGGTTTCGCAATCGGAACTGTAAATTTACTTGCATCAAAAGGCATTTTATTTTCCTCGTTGAATTAACGGTATAAACAAACAAGCGTTTTTATCGTTTGTGTGGTATGGAACCGTCCAATTCGTTAGCATATTATGAATTTCTGTTTTTATGCAACGGATTTGAATATATTTGTAAGTATCCCATAATTCCTTTGCAAAGTCAATACGCCGTTCCGGTAACAAATCATCGGCGATTCCGTCAGTACAACGGATGTTCCACCTAGAAATAAGACTTTTTTTGCTGTAATTCCTTTTGTGTTATAGAGTTACAAAAAAGGCGGTATCATTTTTTAGTGTCCACATTCGGTAAACTTTGAAAAATAAAGACAAAAACGAAAGATGATCATACCATGCGCCATTACCAAGTCAAGCCCATGCCAAACCGAAAATAGAAAAATTTTATGGGTACACGAGATATTGATTTTTTGTTATAACCTATTGATATAAAAGGATTTACAGATAATTTACGAAAAAAAAATACGGTGGAAGATCCGGTACAAAGATAAAAGCGGCGATTGGTCGTTATTTTCGAAACGATTGAAACGTATTCTTCGTGATGCGATGCGTCTTTGCGGTAAACGCGAGAGGATACATGGCTCGGATTACGAGTGGTTACGGGATTGTATTGAACAGCGGTTGACCCAATTATTGAACTGGAATTGGGAGAATGTTGGAGCGAAACGTTTAGTAAAACAGTTACGGCGTCATCGAAACGAATTACTTAATTTTTTGTACCATAAATATACTCCGTATAATAACAACCATGCAGAACGAATAATTCGCGGTGGCACGTAAAAACAGTTACTGTAACTGAATCCCAAAAGACACCGAAACAGGCAATTTTAATGAGTATCTTTCGTACCCTAAAACAACGAAATTATCAAAGACATAACCATCATTGTCGAAGCAATAAAAATCTACCTCAACACAAAAAAATTGCCCCAATTACCCCCTAAAAAACAAATGGCTGAATATTACGGAAAAACAAATGTGATTATTGGATATCTCTAAAAATTCAATGTTTCATCAAATAATTATTTTCATAAATCCTTATTTTTCAATGATCACAAATTGACAAATTGAATTTTTAGATGTGCCCATTATTTAGCCTGAGCCTGCTCCATTCAAATCAATATTGTATAATGAGAACTTCTAAAAACTACAAATTTATTTTTTATTAACCACAGAGAAAAGAAAAATAGTCCGCAGATTACGCTGATTATCGCAGATGATTTTTAAAAATAATCTGCGTCTATCTGCGAAATTTGCGGTTAATAAAAATAAATTTGTGGTTTTTAGAAGTTCCCTAATACTTTTCAGAAAACTTAACCTCAATAAGTGCAAAACGGTATGGGTTACAAACAAATGAGGTCGTTTTACCGAAATTTGGGAATTTCGATCAATTTTGGCAACCGCACTAAATCGAATGGTTGGAATAGAAAATTTCTGATTATTTCACATTTTTGGGGTGTAATTTTTCTGATTATTTCACATTTTGGGGGTGTAATTTTTTAGGCGAGAGAAGTTGCGATGAGTAGATTTTCCAACCAATTTTCGGCATATCGTTTTTTATTTAATTTCTCCGCTGGGCATCGGAATTTTTGTTTTTTTAC
>JAISNF010000529.1 GCA_031276415.1 Planctomycetaceae bacterium | reverse complement strand
CAAGATTCGGGTTACAAATTCGCCGCTCGGAGGCGCAAGATTCGAAATTGAATTACCAACCAACACAAATATTAAAACTAAATCGTAAATATCTTCAACATCTTCAGCGGAACTTTTATTTATTATTTTCGGTAAGATGCGGTGGCGGCGAAAAAAGTCTGAACCGCAAAAGATGCAATTTGTTCCGGTTTAAAAAATTCTTGTCTCGTGTCTTCCAGAATAATTTTCCGCAGAATCCAGTTGCATTTTTTGTAGAAAAAAATCGACCCGAACATGCTGAAAATACATTTCCATCGGATATGTTCCGGTGTCGCCGGATCAAAATATTCGTCAAGATAACGATAAATCACCTTGTAATCCCGAATAATATATTCCTGAAATTTTTCACCACAACTCGGTGTCGGATCATGAAATTCACGAAAAAGCAGTTGCGATTTCCATTCGACCTGTTCTGTTGCAAAAAAATCTTTAGCCCGTCGCACAATCAATTCATGGAACCGCTCTTCAAACGGATGCGATTGATCCGGTTCAACCATTTCGTATTGAAATGACGTGAAAGAGGAACAGATTGATTCGAAAACTTTTTTATACAAACCTTCCTTGCTCCCAAAATAATAATTGATCGCGGCTTGATTTACTTTTGCTGCGGCACAAATTTCCCGCACTGTTGTTGCGGCAAATCCCTTTTGAGCAAAAATCGGTCCTGCCGCCTCAATAATCCGTAATTGAATCGTATCGGTCATTGTTAAAACATTTACGTGTTGTTCGACAAGAGTGATAAATTAAAAAAAACACAACAATAAAACGATTCACAATTATTTTATTTATTGGGTTCAATACCGAAATCGCGAACCGTGAGGAGTGAACGCAGAGTATAACCTTTTTCGGCGAAAGTTTCTGCGCCGCCTTCCAGCCGGTCGATAATGGCGACAACACCATCGATAATTCCGCCAACCGCCCGAACACGTTCCGCCGCTTCCAACGCCGAACCGCCGGTGGTTACAACATCTTCCACAATAACCGCGTGATCACCGGCAACAATAGGACCTTCAACGAATTTATCGGTTCCGTGTCCTTTACTTTGCTTGCGTACCATGAAACCTTTGAGCGGCATGTCACGTAAACCGGCAACAGTAATAATTGCGGCAGTAATCGGGTCGGCACCAATCACCATCCCGCCAACAGCGTCCGGCTTCATGTTTTCCGATTGGAATAAATCCAGAAAACCCTCACCGATAAATCTTGCGCCGATAGAATCAAGAGTAACCTGCCGGCAGTCAAGATAATATGTTGATTTTTTACCGGAAGCAAGCGTAAAGTCGCCAAACTTCAACGCTTTTCGCAAAATCATTGATTGAAGAACAAGTTTATCGTACATGGAAAAAACGAAATGTTAAATTGATTGTAATAGGACAGTAAATAGGACAATTATATTTTCACAGGTCATTGAAATATTGCGAGTTATTTATGGAGAAGTATTGTACCGTCGCAGAGCCAAATGTTCAATCATTTCCAGGTTGGGTTCAAATCCGATTCCTGATTCATTCCAAAGTTCGATTACCAATCTTTTCTCTTGTCCCAGAATATTGGCTCCTTCATACGGAATAACCCGCTCCTCAACCATTTCGCCGTTTTCGTTGGGATGAACTTCAAAACGGTTGGGATGATGTTTTGTGGGTTTAGCGGGTTCGGGTTTGAGAATGGGTTTGAGCGGAATCCCCGGATCGTTGGTAAGGTGTTCCTCGAACCGGACGTAATCTGTCGGGCGCATAACATAAGGCAACGACGAAAGAGCCGCAACAAAACGATAACCGATTGAAGTCATCATATCCGCCCCCACATAACAATCAACTTCACTGCTTTGAGCCATATTATGAATAGTTTTGGCGTCTGTTAGCCCGCCGACTTTACCCGGTTTGAGACAAAAAGTTCCGGCACTCCGCAAATCAAGGGCGATTTCCGCTTGATGGGGCATGGTGATGGATTCATCAAGACAGATTGGGGTTCGGATGGAATCTTGAAGCATGGCGTGTCCGACAAATTCGCTGGACGAAAGCGGTTGTTCCAGCAGGGCGGGCAAAAAATCGTCAAAACGATAAATTGTATCGCTATGCCGTTCCAAACTGAGCGAACCTTCGACATCGCATTGAATCATTTGTGTCGGGTAGTCATTCCGAACCGCACCAAGAACCTGAAGATCCCAACCGGGTCGAATTTTAAGCGTAATTCGTTTGAAACCGTCGGAAACCGCCCGCTTAACATCGTCAAGAAACTCGTCCGGCGATTCAAAACGGTCAAAGGAAAGTCCTAATTCAATTTCTTTTTCGGGATTGCCGCCCAATGTCTTGTGCAAAGGTTCGTGCTTGGACTGCGAATACATATCCCACCACGCAAGATCGAATAAGGCTTTCGCATGGCGGTTACCTTTAATATCTTGAAACAGGTTGCTGATTTGTTCGCCGGAGTCGATATTGGGGGATTTGACAAAGCGTGGAATCAAACATTCGCGAACACATTCATAAACTTCCGATGACCACGCCGCTGTCAAAGTTGGTTCGTTTCCCGGAAAAACTTCGCCCCAACCGTCCAAACCGTCAGAACGCAATCGAAGCAATACCGTGTCAAAATAATCAAGCCGTATATCCGCCATCGTGTAGGGTTTGGCTAACGGAAAACGCACAAGGTAAATATTAATCTGATCAATTTTCATAATAACATTAAAACATTAAAAGTTAAAACAATAATACACAAAAAATAGCATAACCCCGTCAAAAAACAAAATCGGTCAGCGACAACATTCGGGGAATCCTACAAAAGTTTTGTAGTGTTCTACAAAAGTTTCGTAGTGTTCTACAAAAGTTTTGTAGTGTTCTACAAAAGTTTTGTAGTGTTCTACAAAAGTTCTGTAGTGTTCTACAAAAGTTCTGTAGTGTTCTACAAAAGTTTTGTAGGATCCTACAAAAGTTCTGTAGGGTCCTACAAAAGTTTCGTAGTGTTCTACAAAAGTTTCGTAGGATCCTACAAAAGTTCCGTAGTGTTCTACAAAAGTTCCGTAGGATACGCCAAAAGTTCCGGCGGATGCGCCGAAACAAGCCCTTGTATGTTTATATTATATTGTTTTTATGTTTTGTTTTTTGTGTTGGATTTTTTTTCTTTTTTGCTGCTTAAACGGCAAAAAAGAAAAAAATCGGGTATCATTATACCTTGTAACAAAACATGGAGTGGGACTATGTTTGCCCTTTGTTCATTCAGAACGTCCTTAGCAAGCAGCCCACATCATCCGATTAAAACTCGGACAGTTACAGGATGTAAGTATAAAACACTTAACCTCGAATAGCAAGAATGAGATTTTTTCTCATCAATAGTGTATAAATCAGAAAAATCTAATTTTTCCAATAAAAATTTGGTAACCGTTCACGGTATTTTCATAACCGCAGGTCAATGACCTGCGGTTATGAAAGTTACGCCCTTATCAGGGCGAATATTGGACGACGATACATCAAAAAACAAAATAATCATTAAAGATACTACTGAATTAAGTACAATTTGTTAAAAATTATTCCACATTAAAAAAAATCCGCTAAATTTCCGTGAACGGTTACTTTTTAATTTTATTTTAATTTCATATTTTCGTTGTTGTATGATTTTTAAAAATCATTGGAATTATTTTTAGAATCATCTAGACGGAACCTATTGGTT
>JAISNF010000501.1 GCA_031276415.1 Planctomycetaceae bacterium | reverse complement strand
AACAAGTAAAAAACATTAATGGCTCCCTCACACTTCCTGAATAGAAAAATTGTAGGCAGTTTAAACCAATCAAAATTTTCATAACTTGAATGAACATAAGGATTTAACAAAAATCAGACGCGGAACTTCGGTTTAATAAATCTGAGAAATTGAGTAAGACTACAAAACAACAAAAAACATAAAAGTTCACAGACCAACGGCTTGTCCGTGTGAATTTTTTTAAGAAAGTGAACCAAAGTGGCGTTGCTCCCGTTTTGGGGGTGCCGCGTTGTTCGCTTTGGGCGAGTTTTCATGCGCAGATTTTGTGCAACCGCTTTGGTCGGCGGGAAAATGAGCTTTTTTTGTTGTTACGTGGTTGCCCCTTTTTCTTGATGATTATTCTGAATCATTTTAAACGGCAGCAACACAAACACCATGATGAATCAACGGCTTTCTGAAATATTGAACGAAATAGATCTTTTGATACACCGGCTTTCCGAACTGCAAATTGAAGAGCGGACAATTATTCAAGCGTCCTCCTCGAATGTGGAAATTCCGGTTGTTCTGCTGAATTTCAACGATGCCGCTCAAACAATTATCTGGAACAATAGTCATTTGTTACGGTTGGCGAGAAAATCGTATCTGCTGGTGAAAACGCTTTGGAATTCAAAACGCCGGCGGGCAACAATTATGAAACTGGAAAATTGTGTTTGGAAAGGCAAAACACGAAAACCTTTTATTGAACGGCACGCCATTTGTTCCATGATAAACCGTACACAGAAAAAACTCGAAGCCGCCGCCTTCCCCTACAAAATCCGAACCCTAAAAACAAAAATAAAAAATCACGCCAAACCGCAAATTAAAGGCTGGCAACTCGTTTGTGCGCAACGCACCAAAAAATATTAACGTGGAAAACTGGGTTCGAATAAAATGGTAACTATTATACGGCATATTTTTATATGCAATTGTTTCTAGTTTTACCTTTAACCTATAGGAGAATTAAAATGAAAATTAGACAATTTTGCGGGTTCACGTTAGTTGAACTCCTTGTGGTAATTGCAATCATTGGTGTATTGATTGCGTTACTACTCCCCGCCGTTCAGGCGGCTCGTGAGGCTGCACGTAGAATGCAGTGTATAAACAAACTTAAACAAATCGCGATAGCCACTCACAACTATCACGATACCTACATCAGTGCTTTCCCAGCAGGGGCTCAAACCTTTAATGCTCAAGGTGTTGCCAAACGCATTTCCGGGTTTGTTGCGTTGTTGCCGTTTATCGAGCAACCGGCACTGTACCAGTCGCTGACGGCAGGAAAATTCTATTTCAAATTCGCCAATACTGTTGGTAAAGGCGATTTGTCAGATTCAGGAACTGCTGGAACTCCAGATGGTAATGGAGTTGATGCTGCTGGTCAAAAAGTAGCAGGAACAGGTGGTTATCTGGATAAGTCACTGGATCCGTGGCTTTGTCCATCAGATGGTGGTGGAAAATCTAAAGGTACCACTGAGATGTCCCGTAACAATTATCGTTTGTGTTTCGGAGATTATCCTGTCCATACCGCTAATTTACTCTTTAATTTAAATGCCACCACCAACATGCCGACATTAGGAACTGCGGCTACTAACGCATGCAATGTAAATCGTGGCGTGTTTGGTATCCATACGTGGAATGGTATGCACAGTTTAACTGATGGTACGTCGAATGCTCTTCTTGCCAGTGAACGTTGTATTGGAACAAATAAACAACAGGTACGTCAAGGTTATTTCAGCGGTGGTAGTGCCATTGGTGGTATTGCTTCCTTTAAAAATTTAGTACCTACAGCTGGTTCTGATATAAAATTGTCTCTTATCTTGGCTGATGCTAAAGGAATTGGAGCGAATTACACTACGGCAGTGACTAAGGTTGACGGAATTGTAGATTATTCGGGAAAACGTTGGCTTGATGGAGCCATTGCTTACACGGGTTTTGTTACTCTTCTTCCTCCAAATGGTCCTTCGCCCCTTTCAGCAGCATTTACTCTTGCTGAAACAGCATCTGATCCGGGAGATGGTATAGCGATGGTAGTCACCGCTTCGTCCTTTCATCCTGGTGGTGTGAATGCTGCTTTGGCAGATGGATCTGTGAAGTTCTATTCGGATACGATTGACACTACTACCTGCTATAACACCACTGCTGGTGCGACTTCCGATAAAGCCTATACGAGTGGTAAATCTACTCATGGCGTATGGGGAGCGTTAGGTTCCCGCAACGGCGGTGAATCAGTCAGCCCGTAGTAATAATAATTTTTTGAATTTAAGTTTCGCTGTGTCGGTTGACGACCATTACCGAACTTATTTTTGAAATAAAAAACAACTCCCGATGTGGTGATCCATGTCGGGAGTTGCTGTAATCGTAATAAAAAATTCTGATTATTTCGGAATTTGAGAGGATAATGTATCAAAAGGTAGGCAACGTTTCGCCGGAAGTGTTTTCACACACCGTTGCGTCAGCGATAGCCGACTTGACCCTGTTGACAAACGGAAACTAAATGCCAACCGCGTACCATTCAAATAATTAACGTTTCTTTACAAACGAACTTCAATGACTGACAAAAACTTGTTTATTACGTCTATTTCTATTTTTATTTTTATCGTTACTATCGTCCTCAGTTTCGTTCCCAACAATACTGTTGCAGAAACAGTTCAGGCGGAAACTGTTTCAAATAATGTCCCGAAAGAGGTGATCACGCTCAAAGGACATGCCGGTGAAATAAATTCTGCTGTTTTTTCCCCTGACAGTAAAAAAATTGCGACGGCAAGTTGGGATAAAACCGCACGAATTTGGGATGCGGCAACAGGAAAAGAATTACAAAAATTCGTCGGACATACCTCTTGGGTCAATTCTGCCGCTTTCTCCCCTGACAGTAAAAAAATTGTTACGTCAAGTTGGGACAAAACCGCACGGATTTGGGATGCGGCAACAGGGAAAGAATTACAAAAAATCAAAGGACATACGATGTGCGTGAAATCAGCGGTTTTTGCCCCTAACGGTAAAACAATTCTTACGGTAAGTTTGGACAACACCGCACGAATTTGGGATACCGAAACAGGAAAAGAATTACAAAATCTCAAAAGATATATGGACAACATTGACTCCGCCGTTTTTGCCCCTGACGGCAAAATTATTGTTATAACAAGTGCGGCAAGTTGGGAGCGAACGGTATGGATATGGAATGTGTCAAAGGGAAAAGAATTACAAAAACTTGAAGAATACACGGACAGGTTTTCACGTCCGAAGACGTTCTCGCCTGACGGCAGTATATTTGTTACCGTAAACATGGACAACACCGCAATGATTTGTGATACTGAAACGGGAAAAGAATTACAAAAACTTGAAGGACATACGGATGCTGTCCAAAGTGCGGTCTTTTCCCCCAATGGTAAAATGATTGTTACGTCAAGTTGGGACAATACCGCACGAATTTGGAACTGGTAAAAAATTCGTAACCGTTCACGGGGATTCGTTTAACAAGTTATCATAATGAAAAAATCAATCTTAACCCCGCCAGGGGTGTGATGTGCATAACCGTAGGTGTAGCGAAGCGGAACCTACGGATCGGCAACACCCAACACAATTTTTCAAAGCCCCGCACGGGGCGAGATTATCAG
>JAISNF010000326.1 GCA_031276415.1 Planctomycetaceae bacterium | reverse complement strand
AAAAAATAACTTTTTAGAAGTTGCCATTAAATAACGTTTTGATTCCACCAATTAAAAATTCCTCTGTGTTCTCTGTGTCCTCTGTGGTTAATAAAAAAAATAGTTATTAGAAGTTCCCTAAATAATAAAAAAATACCGTGAACGGTTACAAAAAAACAATTATCTAGGAGTATTATAAATGAATAATGGCGGAGACGTCGCGTCCGGGTTGGAGGAGCCAGGAATGTCCGCTGGGGCGGTTTTCCACTTCGATAAAAACCTCAAACCAATCCCCGGCTTCAACCTTCGGATGCGCAAAAACAACCTTGCCCGGAAATTCCTCCGTATGTCCATTAACCATCGGCATCGATACCGTAACATTTTTCCCATCAACCATGTCCGGCGTGTAATATTTCGCACTGACCTTACACCTGGCACGAAGCGTGTTCAACTGCATAATCTCCAACACCGAATCGCCCTCCCGTAACCATTCGCCCTCCGCCCTGTCAATCTTGACAATTATCCCGTCAATAGGCGCAATCAATTTGCGAAGATTAATAAGAACCTTTATTTTGGCAACCTCTTTTTCACTGGCAATTACTTCACGCGTCTTAACTTCTTCAAGCGTGTATTTTTGCAAACGAAGATTGGCGTCCGCTTGCTGCAACGCCAATTTCGCTTTATTGATTTCAATTTGCGTAATTGCTTTTTCGTATAATTCATTTGCTTTTTGCAACATCTGGAGTTCGGCTTCCGCAACACGATAACTCCACGCAGCATATTCCACTTCAATTTTCTTTTCCCGCTCGGCAATAGCAACATCAAGTTTACATTCGCCGATTTCAAGATTACACAACAATTCCCGATCATCAAAATTACCAAGAATCTGATCCTTAAAAACTCGCATCCCCTCCACTATCGGAATCAAAACCGGTTGACCGTCTGACCCCGTAACAATATGACCTTCGGCATTGCGCTGCTCCGTTTTGAGCGATGTCAACACCGATTGATACGCCGCCGCCAAAATTACATGATTTCTCTTGGGAACTTCAAGTATCCCCGCTACCCGAACAAGACTAGAATCATGTTCCGGCGCAGCAAAAGGAGAATTTGTTTTCGCTACAGAAGCAACCGCTTTTATCGGTGCCGCCATCATCGGAGCAGCCGTTGCCGGTTGTTCGGGCGGATACGCAACAGTTTGCCGTTTGGGTTCCGACGGCAAAATAGGAATTTGTTCATCGGCATTCGCCTGTGCATCCGCCTGCTTTTCCACACACACAACCGTTGCGGAATGCGGCAATACCGCAAGATATTCTCCGGCATCAGGTCCCGATAACGGCAAAAGTGAAAAAAGAATCACTGCATTGTACATTGGTAATACTCCATACTTGTTATAAATTGTTTGTAATTATTCAGTAACATTAGGCAATTGTAGAACTCGCCGACTTGTCCCCGTTTATGGACGGAAATCGAAATAACATCAACTGTTGCGATGTTTCGGCGAAACATCGCCTACCTCTGTTTTTTTATTTAACCACAGAGAACACAGAGTTCACAGAGAAGAATTTTTTAATTTTATAAAGTTATTATTTTAGATCAAAAGTCAAATATAATTAAAACTATCGTTTTAATTCCAATTAAAAATTCACTCAGTGTTCTCAGTGTTCTCTGTGGTTAATAAAAATAAATTTGTAGTTTTTAAAAGTTTCCAATTAACTATTTCCGGTCAAATTATTCCAGACCGGAAAGAGAACGTCAAGCAATTTCAAATATCGTTGATATTTTATTTCGTAAATACCGGCAAATTTCGGATTGGGATCGAAACGGCGATCAATCGCAACCATTTTTTCACAGGCTTCATTGTAATTCTTGTAAATTCCAACAGCAACCGCTCCGCAAAGTGCAGCACCAAAACATCCAAGTTCCGTACCGGTGGGAATTTCAATAGGAAGTTGGAAAATATCCGAAAACATCTGAGCCCAAACAGGACTGTTGACGGCACCACCCGTCAAACGAATTGTTTGCGGTCGCCCGCGAAACCGGAATAACCGCTCAGAATGCCAACGATGACCAAAACAAATTCCCTCAAATACCGCCCGCATAACATGCGCCCGCGAATGCCGCCCGTCCAAACCAAATAAACAGGCTTTGGCGTCAAGATGAACCGGATTACCGTATAAAAACGGCAAAAATACAACACCGGTATCTTCCGGTAACGTCTCCCCAACAAGACGACTACAATAATCGTAAATATTTTCTTTTGCCCCGCGAAGTTGCAGTAACTCTTTATCGCCTTGAAAAAATTGCGAAACAAACCATTCAAGATTGCCGGCAGAACTCGCACTCCCCTCAAGCATCAAATAATATCCGTCAATACTGTAACAACTCGTCATAAACATCTCTTTATCAATGACGGGAATTTTTGAAATGGAAAGATTGTTGCCCCAAGTTCCGGCAACCATACAGAACCGCGTTTCGTCAGTCATCCCAACCGCAAGTCCGCAAGCATCAATATCAAACATTCCGCCGGCAACCGGAGTTCCCGCCGCAAGTCCTGTTTCTTTCGCCGCTTCCGGCGTAATAGAACCGCAAATATCCGCCGACCTTTTAAGCGGCGGCATGAAATGTTTCCAATCAGAAAGTCCCCAAACTTCAAGAACCTCGTCATCGTAATCCGCCGTAACATTATTGATCAGACTCGTTCCCGACATATCCGTAATCTCCATGTACGCCTCGCCCGTCAAACGATAACGTATAAAATCCTTGACCATAAATAAATATCGCACTTTGGAGATTGTTTCCGGTTCGTTGTCAATCAGCCACCGAAGCAATGCGTTTGGTTGCGCCGCCCAAATATTTTGCATCGTTTTGGGCATGATCCGTTCAAGAATATTGTTGCGCGTCCATTCCTCAATATATTTTCGTGCGCGATTGTCGGAAGAAATAATTCCGTTACGAACCGGACATCCCTTGCCGTCAACAAGATACAAGCCGTTGCCGTGACCCGTACACGTAACAGAAACAATATCTTTCGGATGAACATTTGATTGGCAAATCACTTCACGGACAACCTCGCAAACATTGTTCCAAAGAGCATCCATGTTGTTTTCCGTCCAATCAGGATGCAAATAAATATGTTCGACTTTCCGCGACGATACAACAATTTCTTTGCCTTCAATATTGAACAGCGCAGCCTTAACCATCGTCGAACCACAATCAATGCCGATCAGATATTGTGTTGATGTTGACATAAAAGTACAGTAAGAATTAACGTTAAAAATAATTGGGAACTTCTAAAAACATGGTTTTTAAAAAAATCACATCCTTAAAAATAAGAACTTGTAAATATTTTTCGTCTAAAAAAGTAGTTTTTTAGAAGTTCCCTAAATATAAAAAATATTTCGATTCTAATTAAAAATTTTCTCCGTGTTCTCTGTGTCCTCTGTGGTTAATAAAAATATGGGAAATTCTAAAAACATTGCAAAACGCTGAATAATGTCCCATTTTAATTAGAAAACTTCCCTTTTCAATCGTGGGATTACCTTTTTCGTAATATTTCAATCATTTCGTAAATTTTTATTTCTTTTTCCCCTAAAAAAACAACACGCAGGAAGAATTTAAGGAAATTTTGTACGCTAAGCGATCAGAAGACGCAAAGCAAAAGAACCAAAAGAACAATAGCAATAATCGGAACATAAACAATAGTCCAAAAGATAAAAGAAACAAAACCAAAAAATGATATTCCGGTGTAACATTTATCCGCAAAAACATGTATCGGATTATGAGTGTCAACGAAATAAGGACTGCCGAGCCAGTCAACATTTAATTGATACCGTTCCAAAAATTCCCTTGTTTCACGGCGGCATTGTTCAGACTCCTCTGGAGTCATGATAGCGTTATTTTGTCGGGCTATTTCATAAAATTCCTCAGTAGTCATCGTTAATCTCCTTTCAATATAAATAGTCGCAAGCGGAATTATACTCATTACACTTTAAAATTCGGTTTTGTTAGAAAATATCACCTGGAATATTCTATTTGCCAATCCTGTAAATTCTGTTAATCCCGTCGAAATTTGTTGATTTTGTTCAAAAATACAAACCGAATTGTCAAATGTGAGAAGTATATTACCAAAATGTTTGTAATTCTCGCATTGCGAAACTCTCCACTATCCACTCTCAACTTTACTCTGTGGTTAATAAAAATAAGTTTAATTTTTTATGACGGAATTTTGTAATAATCGCGGTCTCGCAAAATACAACCGGTCGGCGATTCCGCACGCATAAGATCAGTACAACCACTGCACGCCATACAAACTTGTTTCAAATTCATTGCGCCGTGATTCAAAATATCATAAGGCGATTCGGGATACGCAAAACTGTTTCGCCCTTGCCCGAAAAGTGTTGCCCAGCCGTTTTTCACAAGCCCCGCCGCAACCTTCGGAACAAGATGCCGCAACCACGCCGTTCCGGCTCCAATCATGGGCAAATCCGGTTGCGATTGCTGCATTTCTTTAACAATATTCACAAACCGCGCCACGCCAATTAAAGGATGTTCGTCATAAGCAACCGCCCCGCGAATCGGTTTGGCGTAAGGACGGTTGAAATGAGGATTGAAATACGGATTGCCAATCGTAATATCAAGCAACGGCACACCAATTTCACGAAGTATCGCAACAAGTTGTTTTGATTCCGTCAAATCCCATTTTTTGTAATCGTTCCGATCAACACCAAATCCCCAAGGATATTTGACCGCATCGTAAACATTAAGACGCGATGTAACAAAAACAGACGGAACCTCGTTTCGAACCCGTGTTATTGTTTCACGAAGAAATCGGGTTCTGTTTTCAAACGAGCCGCCGTATTTTCCTTCACGCGTCCAAGCACCAAGCAATTCATTGAGCAAATATCCGTGACAACTTTTAATATCAACTCCGTCAAAACCGCATTTCGCCGCCCACTTCGCCGCATGAACATAAGCATCCTGAAGACGATCCAATTCTTCGTCCTTGATCAACGGATAATCCGCCGGAATCTGATGAGCAACATCCAACACGCCGCTGTGTTGCGCAATCACCGGAGCACGAACTCCGCGAACCGGTTTACTGTAACGACCGGAATGAGTCAATTGAAGCACGGAAACAATATCGTAGCCAAAACGTTTTCGGGCAACGGAACGCGTTTTTTCTTCCAAAGCGGCAAACCGGTCGGCACTTTTTTCGTTGAGCCAAAATTGTTGGGAATTGGAACGCGCATCGGCTTGTACGGCGGTTGCTTCAAACCAGATAAGACCGGCTCCTCCGCCGGCAAAACGTTCGTAACGCCGAAAACTGAGTTCTGTCGGCTCGCCGTTTTGACCGGAATCAAAACCTTCCATCGGCTGCACCACAAAACGGTTGGGCAATGTCCATGTTTTGTTTTGGCTGCAAAAACTCAACGGTTCCGCTAACACAGAAAAATCATCAGAAAGCGGAATTTCAAAGCCAAACCGTTGAAGTTCCGATTGAAGTTCTTCGTAAGATTTGAGAAACGAAAAATTCGGCATGGAAAATAGAAATGTGATTGAAGGGTTTGTAATGGGAACTTCTAATAACCGCAAATTTATTTTGGTTTCTTTTTTACCAATTGTTTAATTGTTGATCCGGTTGTTTCCGTATCATTCTTTTCGTTATTACTTTTTTCATTTTCTTTTTCCGTACTTTTTTTCTTTAATCGGGTAGAGTGTTCAGCCAAGTGTTCGTTGGAATTATTTACAATCTGTGCCGACGAAGAGGACGTTGGCGAAGAGGATGCCGGTGAAGAGGATGATGTTGTGTCGGATTTTGCAAGGGTTTTATTATTTTTGGATGTTGTTTTTTTAGTTTTTTCTTGAACGGGTTCCGGTTGTTTTTCCAATGGTTTCGGAATAATTGGCGGAAACGAATTTGACACGACAACAGTTGGCTCGATTTTCTTTTTTACGGACGTTTTTTCACGTTTAGGCGTTTTCTTTTTTTCAGCGGATGATGTTGTACTTTTATTGCTTTTCGCATTTTTTTTATCTGTTTTTTCGGACAAGTTTGTCGAATCGTGTTGATAAATTATTTCATCCGAAACAAATTCTATTTCTGTTCCTACGTGATCTTCGTCAAAATCGTCTTCGTCCGGTGCGACAAACGGCATCGCAGGCAATGGCAAAATAGGCGGTTTCACTATCGGCGGTTTGGCAACCGGTTTAGGAATTGTGAGTACCGGCGGCGTCCATGAACGATTTTCCGCTTCGGGATCAATTGGTTTGAGTATTGAGCGTAATTCCGTTAATTCGGGATCATTATAAAAACCGGCGGCAAAATGATGAAGTTGCAATGCAAACGCCAATCCGCTCTTTTTTTGAATTGCCCGTTCTAAACCGGCAACATTTTCCCGTGTTCCTTCTTTGTTGACTTGGGTGAGGTCGAGCAAACGGAAAATACGAAGCGAGGCTTCATCCAACGGAATAACATGACCGCCAAACGCCACTTGCGTGGTGTAATCGATCATAAACCGCGTGCAGCCCGGAATGGAATTGAGAAATTCGACAGCCTGACAGAGATTTTTTCCTTTTTTGCGTAACTCTTCAAGATCGAACATGTACGTTTGTTCAAAAACACCTTGCAATGCCCGCCGAACACGTTCACCGGCTGCCAATGGGTCGGGAAGCATTGGAAACGTATCCGCTAATTCATTCACCGTCGAAACGCGAATTTCATTCCAATCAATGAAATAATTTTCCAAAATAGTAAAAGCCGAATCTGCCAATTCGAACAAAGTGTTTTCCAATAAAGCGGCGTAAATCAAATGTGCCAAAACGGTTCGTTCCGGCGGATTGGGTAAATTGATGTGCTGTTCTTGAAGAATCATTGCCAATGATTCAATTTTTTGGGTTTTCGAAGTCACTGTTTTGAAATTTGTAAAAAGTGAGGAAGTGGAAATAAAAGTAAAAATAAGGGTGAAAATAAATGTGAAAATAAAAGTGGAAATAAAAGTGGAAATAAAATAAGGAACTTGATGGAACGGTGTTTTTTTACATTACGTTTTTGCGATTGTCCGGTTGAATTGAAATTTTTTAATTTGATTTTTAATTCAATTTTTAATTTGATTGTTGGATCATTTTATTCCTCTTCGTTATGATTGTTGTCATTATTTTCATCGTTATCATTATTTTCATTACTATCATTTTTAGGCAATATTTCGCCGAGAATTTTGGAAACGAGGAGTTGTTTTTTAACGCCTTGATCGAGAATAAAATCAAGGCGGGGCGTGTAACGGGTATCGATACGTTTTGCAACTTTTGATTGAAGAAATCCTGCGCTGGATTTTAGACCTTTCATACAAAGGTTCTGTTTTGTTTCGTCTCCCATAATTGAAACATAGACTTTTGCTGTTTGCATATCGCCGGAAACTTCGACGCGCACAACAGTAACATCATTTACTCTGGGGTCTTGAATTTCTGTTAGGATTGCCATACTGACAACTTGCCGAATGGCTTCAGCGGCTTTTAAGGTTCTTCTGGACATTGTCAAAAAAAGCAAAAGAGGAACGGAACAACTCTAACTATTAAAATGGAAGTCCTAAAATAACAGATTTCAAAAATTTAACAAGACCGGTTGTTGAGAATAGTGAAGTACTTCGTAACGGTCTATAAATTTATTAACCACTGAATACACAGAAAAAAAAGAGTCGGCAGATTACACCGACTCTTTTTTTTGTAACTGTCTAAGTGAATAGTGAATAGTGAATAGTGAATAGTGAATAGTGAATAGTGAATAGTGAATAGTGAATAGTTGCGCAATGCGAAAATTATTTGTCTGAACTGTGATTTT
>JAISNF010000407.1 GCA_031276415.1 Planctomycetaceae bacterium | reverse complement strand
GACTTTGTCCTCATTGAACTACTCAAAAATTACCGATATAATCTGTGTTTTAAGGAATTATTGAAAACAGTTTAGGGATTTTATCGTGTTCTGGCGTTTGATTTTAATCTTTATACTTCTTCCAGCCCTGGATTTATTGGGACTTTTATTTTGTTCCAATATGTTTGGCTTATTGGGATTTGTTTGTCTCGTCATTGCTATTATTGGTTCCGGGCTTCTCGGTGCGTTTTTGGCACGCTATCAAGGTTTGCGCTGCTGGATCGAATTTAACCGCCAACTTGATCGCAGAGAATCACCAACAGCAACCGTGTTGCATGGTATTTTGATTTTTCTGGCAGCGATCTTTCTGATTTTTCCTGGGTTGCTCACTGATTTTTTGGGGTTAATGCTGCTTATTCCTCCTATTCGTTCACTGCTTATTTCGTATATCCGTCTTCGTTTTGAAGCGTACCGCACCCAAACCAACAAACATTCCTACCAGCAACCCTATCAACAACCAGATCAAAACGATGTCATTGATGTCGATGTAAAATAAAAATCAATAACACTTCAGGTAACTTCTAATAATAGTCCGCAGATTACGCAGATGATCGCAGATTATTTTTTGATAATACGAAGTAATAAAATATACAAAGATTAACTTTACCTTTATTTTATATTTTAAAAATCATCTGCGACAATCAGCGTAATCTGCGGACAATTTTCTTTTCTCTGTGGTTATTAGAAATTGACGTAATTGGAAAAAGAGCGGAAAATTTAGTTCATCCCTTCGATTGAAAACGAAAATAAGATATAATATAACTTTCAGGCACGCAATTACCGTTTGCAAAACGGAACAAGCCGGTTATCGTCAACACAACATTCACGGAAAAATGTTGTCAACCTCTACGCTGTTTTTTCAAACACTAAATTTGTTCTACACAAAAACTTTCAAATATGCAATCCGAAAACGCTTTTTTGGTTCAGATTCAAAACGGAGAACAAAAAGAACTTTATTCATTGGCGGGTCATTCTGTTGCCATGCTTGGTCGTGCTGCCGAAAACACGATTTCTCTTTTGGATGATCGCTGCAGCCGTTTCCACGCTAAAATTTTCTTTGAGGAAGGTCAATGGTATATTCAGGATATTGACAGCCGAAACGGGACATATCTTAATGAGCAAATGATTCCTGCTCAGCAAAAGGTTCCGCTCCAAGCGGGAAATCATCTCCAATTCGGTCATACTTTGTTTCAATTTGGCTGTGGCGAATTGGGAACAACAGAGATTTCACCGAAGAATCAAGACGAGAATCAAGACGAACATCAAAATGAAAATCTTGCCGAACAACGATCAGGAATTTTTGGTGTTTCTAACACATTGCGCGGTCCTCAAGAGGATAAATCCACTTCAACGCAAATTCTGCATCAAACCGCCCAAACCGCTATTCTGAAATCAGAAAGCGATTCAAAACTAGGTGCCCGAATTACAACACGAACCGGTTATGGTCCTATTGAGTTGTGTCGTTTAGCCTATAATCTTGGGAAAGTGGAGGAAGTGGATCAGATTGCGAAGTTAGCGATTGAGGGATTGCTCAACGCAACCGGCGCAGAAGGAGCCGGTCTTTGGTTGTTTCCATACAATCTCAATTCAACACAAAACGCATCGGATATTCGGCTTGTTGCCAATGCCACACTGGAAAATTTACAATACAATCCGGTCTCTGAAGCCATTGTCCGCACGGTGTTTGAGAAAAAAGAAGCGTTTTTATTTCATGAATCCTTTCAAGATTCCAAAGCAGAAAACGCCGTCAAAACAAAAGGACTAAACGATGTCAAAAACACAATGGCTGCTCCGATTCGTTTTCAAAATGGAATTCTTGGTTTGTTGCATCTTTACACATTAAGTGAGTCAAAATATTTGGACGAATCTGATCTTGAATACATGTTAGCGGTTGCGGACACGGTGGGCATTGCTTTGACGCATGTCAACAAGCAAAAAGAACTTGCGGCGAATCTTCATCAGGCGCGAAAAGAAAATACAACACTTCGTGAGATGCTTCAGATGAGCAGTGAGATAATTGGTCAAAGTCCTCAGATACAAACGATTCATCATTTGATTTCGCGGGCGGCGGCGGCGAAGACATCGGTATTGATTCGTGGGGAAAGCGGGGTTGGTAAGGAATTGATTGCGAGGGCGATTCATTTTGCGAGTCCGCGTAAATCGAAGCCGTTAATTTGTTTGAACTGTGCTGCTATTTCGGAAAGTTTGTTAGCCAGTGAGTTATTTGGTCATGAGAAGGGTTCTTTTACTGGGGCGACAGACCGGAAAATCGGAAAATTTGAAGCGGCTAATACCGGAACGTTGTTTCTTGATGAAATTGGAGAAATGAGTCAGTCGCTTCAGGCGAAATTTCTTCGGGTGCTTGAGGGGAGTTCTTTTGAGCGTGTGGGCGGTAATGTTCCGATTTCTGTGGATGTGCGGGTGATTGCGGCAACGAACCGTGATTTGGAAAAGGAGGTTGCGGAGGGGCGATTTCGGCATGATTTATTTTTTCGGTTGCGGGTACTTGAGATTATTGTTCCGCCGTTGCGTAAGCGGGTTGATGACATTCCGATTCTTGCGGAATATTTTCTTGACCGGTTTTGCAAGGAAGTTGGTCGGAAATATCAAGGCTTTGATCCTGATGCGATGCGGGTTCTTATGGGTTATCGTTGGCCCGGCAACATTCGTGAACTCAAAAACGTGGTGGAGCGGGCGGTTGTTCTTGGTTCGAGCACTTATGTTCAGGTGCAGGATTTACTTCTTTCGACGTTGAACACAACCGGCGAAACGGATATGCGTCGTGAACCGAAAGACGTTTTTATTCCGCTTTCGCTGGAAGATATAGAGCGGAATCATCTTATTCGGACGCTGGAACATGTTCAATGGAACAAGAGTATTGCCGCCAAACAACTCGGTATTGAGCGAACAACATTAGACCGAAAAATCAAACGCTACGGCTTAGAACGTGATTAAACCGTTTGCTCTTATTAACCGCCCGATTTTGACCACATCAATTTACTTAAGGGAACTTCTAAAAACCACAGATTTATTTTTATTAACCACAGAGGACACAGAGAACACAGAGAAGAAAAATTTGTATTTATTCAATAGTGTCTCGGTTTAATGTAGAAATTCCGTGATATTTCCTAAGTCCCGCAGGGACGGGATTATGCATAACCGTAGGTGTAGCGAAACGCAACCTACGGTTATGCACATCTCACCCCTGCGAGGTTAAGATTGAAAAATCGTCAAACGTTGTAGAGACGCAATACATTGCGTCTCTACGATTTAAACCTATTACCGTGAATGATTACAATTATTTTGAATTATTTTGAATTATTGCAACCCTCTGAAATGTTACGAAATATAACAAATCAACAATGATGTTTTCTCTCTCTTTACAGTATTGTAATTTGTTATATACTTATACTTCACATCGTCATAAACCGATCTTTTTTTTCATTTGTTGACGATTGTTGATGATTGTTTACGATTGTTGACGCTTGGACTCAAAATGTTGTCATACTCTTGCGGGTTCATTTTGAGAACAAAATTCCGTTCAAATATCCTATTAACTTTTATAACTTCTATCAATGATAATACAAAGTACATCCACAGTAACTGCCAATCCTTCGCAAAAGGCTGATTGGAAAAAACGTTTCGATTCTCTTCCTGCTGACGATAAAAATGCTCTCTATTTTACGGCAATTTACACCGCACCCATTCGCAGAACAACCGTTCACGAACTTTGTACAAAAATGGGAGTACCTCAATATTCCGCAGCAACAAGAGTTTTCCCAAACAGAACGGTAGTACAATCTTCAGAAAATTCCAAAAAAATTAATTTGAATTTTGAAAAACTTGCCGCAGACGGTTGGATTCGTTTAGCCGGTAACACGCTTATTTCATGCAACGAAAAATACCGCGAACTTATTATTCAGGGACTTGTTCAGGAACACCGTTATCCTCATTATGCGATTCCACTCTTTCGGAAAATCGGCGGACTTTATTTTGATACGGGTTACAATTCGACCGTCGGCAAACGTTCCTTTGAACGCCCCAGCACGCCGGAAGATATGATACGTGAATTTCGTCATGTTTTTGTTACGAAAAATGTTTTAAGTTTACATCAGATTTTTCCCTATATTTTACAATGTACTCCGCCGAATCGGGAAATCTTTTATAATACAATAAAAGATTTTTGTACATCAAATAATTCCCGTAACTGGTTTGATGAAACCAGTCTGGAGATTCAGTCTTTAATCGGTCAATTCTTTTTAGTCCAGACTATTTCCAACAATCAGATGTCAGGATTGGGAACGATGTGGGAAATGTTGATACAAGTAGCGTGTGCGCCGAAATCCGATTTGATGTTACAGATGATTCTGCTTGATTACGCTTTTTGTTCCGGTAAATTGGACGACCCGCGGCTCAATCATTTATCCGGCAGTGTGGCACCGATTCAACTTGAGGCTCATCGTGCTTTTTTTACCGGTGATTATAGTCAGGCGATTAAATCTTACCGTTCAATGTACAAAATATTACCGGGTGTAAATTTGATCAGAACTTCGCCGATTCCTCATCTTTCCGGTGTTTTTCATTGTCTTGCCGAACTTGCCGCCGGTGATCATTCTTACGTATCAAGAATCGTTAAAAACGCATTGTCCTCATTGTCGCGATTATCTCCACATCCGTTAAACAAAGTAAATTTGTTACCGTTAAACGAATGCTGGAAAATACTCGATAATATTTTGTTGCGAATAAACGGAGCGGAAACGAATCAAATGCCATTGAAAACGCTTGCTTCAACAGAAAATCCGTTTTGGTTGCCGTATTTTTTGTACGGATATGAAGGTATTTGGTTTCAACTCAAAACACCGCCGGAATTAAATTCTATTCTTCTGGAATTTGTTAAGAAAAATCGAATTATTTTTCCCTGGATTGCAACGGAATCGCTCGAAATAGCCATGACGTTTGGTTCCGCCAAACCGTCCGATTCCGGCTGGGTAACAACTTTTCGCACAAAATCAAAATCGGTGCCGCTACAAAAATTATTGACTCCGCGTGAAACATGGGAATCTGTTCTCCATTCGCTGGAAACATTGGTTCCTGTTGCGCCAAAAAAAACCAATGTCGTTAAAGAAAACGATAAATCACGATTGATTTGGAAAGTTAAATGCAATGCTCCGAATAATTCCATCGAATTTTTTCCTTATCAACAAATATGGAACGAAAAATCACAAAGTTGGGGCAAAGGAAAACTAATTGCGTTGTTGCGGCTGTACAAATCAATGAAAACGTTACCATTTCTCACCGAGCAGGACAGAGATATTTGTTTAGCAGTTCAATATTCGAAAAATTACGTTCATCATAGAATGGATTGTAAATTTGATAACGAAATTGCGTTAAAATTTATCGGACATCCGCTGTTGTTTTCTGTAACAGAACCGCCGCAACCTGTTGAAATTGTTTTGGGACGCGGCGAAATTTCGATGCAGGAAAAAGACGGACAATGGCATCTCACCTTTTCGCCGCCGATTCGTGAATATACGTGTCATAATCTTCTTGTAACAAATGATAAGGATACCGATTTTTTTGTTACAGAGGAAACGCCGTTGCGTTTTAAAGTGATCAAACTTTCGCCGTTGGAACAGAAAATTCGTGCCATTCTTGGTATCAAAGGACAAACATTTCCCAAAAAAGCCGAAACGAAAATAACCGGTTTATTGACGGAATTAGCGGGAAATTTAATTCTTAAAACGGATGCGTGTATT
The DNA here is from genome assembly GCA_031276415.1 of Planctomycetaceae bacterium. GTDB lineage: Bacteria > Planctomycetota > Planctomycetia > Pirellulales > Thermoguttaceae > WRKP01. Next base: position 2,430 of record JAISNF010000407.1, on the reverse strand, counting down.
GAATTTACCGATGTTCCCGAAGTTCCTGCCGATTTGAAATTATATTTGTATCTTACTCCGAGCGGTGAGGGAATTCAGGCGGAATTTTTTGTTAAACCGCTGGGAGGGGAAAGCCAGACGCATCGACCGGGAGTTGGAACGGAACGGGTTATTGCCGATGTCGGCGGTCAAAGAATTCAAACTGTACGGAATCTTCAGGCAGAATCGGAAAAACGCGAACAGTTCGTTTCAAAAATCAAAACATTTCAATCGGCGGCGGCTCTTTCCAAAGATCAATATGTTTTTGAAACACCTCTTGACGCTCTGAACTTTTTGTCCGAATTAAAAGATTTTGAATCAACAATAAATTCGGAAACAAAAACAGATTCGGAAACAAAAACAGTTGACAAAAAAAAGACGAGAAAAAGAAAAACGAAAACTGCCGACAAACTTCCTGTTACGGAGAAAGAAGTTGAAATTTATTGGCCCTACGGTGAAAGATTTTCTGTTTCATCAACCGTAACATTCGGCAATATTAATCTTGCGTTTTCATCGTTGAACGAATGGTTATCGGCGGAAGGTTCGGTTTCGGTGGACGGCGATTCCTTTGAATTTTTACGTATTCTCGAATTACTGGACGAAACGACGGAAAACCGTTTCGTAAAAATGGACGATAAAAAATTTCTCGTATTAACTAATGATTTACGCAAACGGCTTGGCGAATTGAAACGTTTATCGACGATCAAAGGAAAATCCGTACAAATTCATTCGTTAGCCGCTGCCGGACTGGAAGATTTTTTCGATGCGGTTCCAACGTTACAAAAAAATACTGTTTGGAATAATATCAAAAAACGAATTACGGAAGTGCGCGATTATCAAGTTCCGTTTCCGAAAGGGTTTGTCGGTGATCTCCGTGATTATCAAATGGAAGGTTATCATTGGCTTGCTCGTTGCGCTAATTGGGGCGTCGGTTGTTGTCTGGCGGACGACATGGGACTCGGCAAAACGGTTCAGGCTTTGGCGTTATTGTTACTTCGTGCGGATTTGGGACCGGCACTGGTGGTTGCGCCCACGTCGGTTTGTTTCAATTGGGAACGCGAAACCAAACGCTTTGCTCCAATCTTGAATGTGAAATCAATTCAACCGATAACAACAAAAGGATTATCCAAAGAAGATCGCAACTGCTTAATTACCTCCGCTAAAAATTGTGACGTTTTATTAACGAGTTATTCTTTGTTGCAACAAGAAATAGAACTTTTCGCTCAAAAGAAATACGCAACAGTTATTCTTGACGAAGCGCAGGCGATTAAAAATCCCGAATCGCAACGGGCTAAAGCGGCATTGATGTTACAGTCGGATTTTCGTATCGGAATGACCGGAACGCCGATAGAAAACAATCTGGTAGAACTTTGGAGTTTGTTTCGTTTTCTCAATCCGGGACTTTTGGGGTCACAAAAATCATTTGAAGATCGTTTTGCCATACCGGTTCAGCGTGATCATTCGGCGGGAGCGAGAAATACGTTACGGCGATTGGTTCATCCGTTTATTCTTCGCCGTACAAAATCTCAGGTTCTGGAGGAATTGCCTGCCAGAACGGAAATTGTTCGGGAAATTGAATTGTCAAAAGACGAAATGATGTTTTACGAAACAGCACGAATAAAGGCTCTTCAAGAACTTCAGGAAATTAAGAACAAAAATTCAGGACAAGGAAAATTACAAGTATTAGCGGCATTGACTCAATTACGTCAACTTTGTTGTCATTCCAAACTTATATTACCGGACAGTAATATTGAGAGTTCAAAAATGGAAGCGTTCCGTGAAATTATGCAGGAATTGAAAGACAACCGGCATAAGGTTTTGGTGTTTAGTCAATTTGTGAAACATCTCAGTTTGTTAAGAGCCGAACTGGATGATATGGGTATTTCGTATCAATATTTGGACGGTTCAACGCCGTCGCAGGAACGTCAAAAGCGGGTGGATGCGTTTCAATCCGGCGAGTCGGATGCGTTTTTGATTAGTATCAAAGCGGGGGGGAGTGGATTGAATTTAACGGCGGCGGATTATGTGATTCATACGGATCCATGGTGGAATCCGGCGGTTGAAGATCAGGCAACTGACCGGGCGCATCGAATCGGTCAAACCCGTCCTGTTACGGTATATCGCCTGATTACGTTGGGAACGATTGAAGAAAAAATTGTCCGCTTGCACCACGAAAAACGCGATCTCGCCGATAAACTTCTTGAAGGTACCGATCAAACAAATAAACTTTCCATAGAAGAACTAATCGATTTACTCCAATCGTAACGAAATCATTACAAATGATTTCGTTTCATTTTTCAAATTTTTCGATGGTTGGAGTCGGCAACTCTTTAACAAGTCGTTCGATTAAATCTTCATTGGTCATGCCTTCCGCCTGAGCCTGAAAATTTGTACTGATGCGATGCCGTAACA